>JAPJPH010000015.1 GCA_030825745.1 Anaerococcus sp. | reverse complement strand
TTATTTAAGTTTTTTGGAAATATTAAATGAAAAAGTTAAAGATACGAGAAAGCAATTAGAATATTTTATAATTATGATTCAGTCATACGAATGATTAAAACCTATTATCTGATTGAGTTCAAGATTTATTGATATAAATGAATTGTATGGTGAATATTTTACTAGATATATTTACACAAGATTATGGACTTGACTATCTTTTTTTCAATTTTACACATAATATTTTATGCTATGCAGAAATTAAGGAGATAACAAACATAAAAGAATATAATATTATAGACAGTAAATTACTTATATAAGATTGCTCTATTATGCTCAAATCATTTACCATTTTGTTTTTTATTGTATTAGTAAAATTATAGTCCATTTTTGACAATTCTGTTTCATTTATACTTTTTATGAAGTCATTTTTTAAATCTAAGGATACACTATTGGTGATTATAGATCTATATTTTTTGGGGATATAATCAAAACTAGCTTCAAGTATAAGGTAGAAAATGGCAAATATTGAAAATAAAATTAAAGCTCTGAAGTCATTGTTTATAGCCGAACTAGTAATCCTTTGGTACAAAAACGCAGTACCAGCAGTAAAGCTTGCAGAAATGAAACACATAAATATGTATATTATAATGTTTTTTTGGTTGTTTTTTATATATTTTTTCATTTTCTATACTTTTCTCTCCTCTAAAATATATTTGAAACTAGTTTGCATATCTACAAAGAGATGGCCATTTCCTTTCTTGCTATGTTTTATGTATTCTTTTATGAATTCAGTATAATCGTAATCATTATTAATTTTGCATAAATTATTATTGCAATATCCACAACCTCACCTTTTCTATCCCTAATTCTTACTAATAATTCTCACAGAAAAAGAGGCTATTTCAAAAGTCTCTTTGTTTTTATAATCTAGAAACTTCTACTATGTAGACTTACTAAAAGAATGGCGAGATCTGATAGAAGCTCTCCATCTGTATTAAACTTATTTATCTAAGTAACCGATATCTTTATTAATTTTTTTTACTTATAATTTTAAATTTATACTTACTATCCATGAATGAAATAACTTCTATCCCTGTTATTTCTGTTTTGATAAAATATCTTCTATTATATCTATAACTGCAAATATTGATTTTGGGCATATAGTTTCAATCTTGCCTTCTTGAAAGGCCTTATCCAAGTTAGACCCCTCATTTACATTTATTCCTAAAAGGTCCTTGCAATCACTACATTTCATAATTTTTTTAAATCTTTCTTGGAGTTTATATGAAAGTTCAACTACTTTTCCCTTGCTATCATCATCCCTACCTCCAAATTTAAGTCCTAATACCATAAGGCCAGATGAGAGTGATCCACATAGTCCACCTTGGTAGTGGCCCATTTCAAAGGGTTGAGATATTTTCATAGCAGTTTCTTCATCTATATCTAAGTCATCTAGGAAATATTTCATTACTGTTTGTGAGCAGTTTAGTCCCTCATCCATATATGAGTAAATTAATTTCTTTTTTTTATCATCCATTAGTGTCTCCTTATTTTGTATGCTAGCACATTTTTTGTATAGGCAGGGTCAGGACATTCGTGTACTTCTAATATTTCTGATAAGAAATTTTTAATGTTATCTATTCCACTTGCTTTAAAACTTCCTGCACAGGTTGCGCAGTAGGTATAGATATTATCTGATTTTTTATCTTTGATATTCTTATGAATCTTTCCCACTAGGTCAGGTTCTTTTTTTGATGCTCCCCCACCCATGCCACAGCAAATTATATCTTCATAAGCAGTATAGTCTATATCTTCTGCAAAGTATTTTATATTTTCTAATATATCCTTATCAAATCTTTCAGAGCAAGGTATAAATATATGGGCCTTTTCCTTTATTTTTGCCCCATATCCTATTGCTTTTAAAAAATAATATGGATCAACAACCTCTATCCCTTCTAATTTCCCCTTCAAAAAATGGTAGCAGTTTGGGCAGGCGGTTATAATCCTCTTGGTATTTTTTTGCTTGAAAAGTTCTTGTAAGTTTTCATGGCTAGCCTCTGCCCCCATATCATTTATGGGTTTTTTGCAACAATCTATGCTATAGTCTATGCCATGACTTTTGCAAATATCTATTAGGGCTTGGCTGGTTTTGGGAAAATATCCTGGATAGTTACAACCTAAAAATAATAAGGTGTTAGACTTTTTATTAGAGTTATTGCTTAATTTGTACTTATCTTTCATGAATATAGTTTTTTTAGCTTCCCTAGGATTTTTTCTTCTCATTTCTAAGGCCAGAGATTTTCCTGATAGGTCTTTAGGACAAACCTTCTTACATTTATCACATAAAAAACATGAATATCTTAGATAATCCCTAAAAGTAAAGTCTTTAAGGTTCATATCATATTTTTCTAAAAATACACATGAATTTTTGCATTTATTACAATTTATACAATTTTTCCTTATATTTTCTTTTGCATTTACCAAGTTAATATCTCCTATATATATCCCAAATATCATCACCCTGCCTAAAACTTTTTTGAAGTTTTTGCATCTTTATAATGGTTTTTAAGCTTCCTTCTCTTTGAAATTTCCTAGCAGATGTTATAATAGGTAGCTTTAATACTTTAAATTTAATACCTAATTTTTTTATATCCATAGATAGCTTGTAATCTTCCATTATAGGGATATCATCATAGCCACCTATCTTATCGAACAATGACTTTTTTATAAATATCCCCTGGTCACCAAAGGCTATATTTCTAGTTTTTACTCTAAGGTTTGAAAAAAAGGATACTATCTTCATAATTAATTTGTCACTGTCAAATTTAAGCTTGAAAGCTCCTATGTCAGCCCCACATTTTTCTATAGCCTTTATTGATTTAGGATCTATTATTGAATCTGCATGAACAAAGAATAAATACTCACTCTGAGCTATTTTACTAGCCTCATTCATCTGCCTAGACCTATACTTCATCCTTCTTATCTTAGGATAGCTAATTAGGTTAAAGGTATTGTCCTTGCTAAAACCATCGGAAAAGATCACTTCAAAGTCACCCTCTATCTTAGCTAGAGAGTCTTGGATTTTTTCTATATTTTTTTCTTCATTATAGGTTGGAATTATTATCGTTACCCTTGCCACTGATATCTCCAAAGTATTTTCTTGTAAAAAATATAGGTATTACTATCAATAATATTAAAAATATTACGGATAGTATAAAACTAGGTGATTTAGGATCAAAAATCTTATCTCCAACATTTAAAAATATAATTGTCCCTGGGATTATCCCAAAAAATGTTTCTATTAAATGTATGGATAATTTTATATTGGTAAGGCCTGCCAAATAGTTTTCTAGGTTAAAGCTTACTATGGGCATTATCCTTAGGATGAAAAATAATAGGCCCAAACTTTTTTGATTGTCTGTCATTAATTTTTTCCTAAGATTGCCTGTAATTTTACTTAGGACTAGTTTTTCTACTAGGTCCTTAGCTATATATCTAGAAATGAAATACATTATAGCAGTATTTATCAAAGCTCCTACCATGGTTAATATAGATCCTTTAACTAAACCAAAAATAATCCCTCCTGCCATGGCTAAAATAGGCACTGGAAATAAGAATACCGGTAGGATAATCCAGCATAGGACATATACTAGGTCTCCTAGCTTGCCATAGGATAGGACTAGCTTTCTTATATACTCTAATTTTGCATACTTAAGTAGGTAGATAGAGCCTAGGGCTATCATTATGGTTAGGAGGGTTTTAAATATTTTTTCTCTATTTCTCATCTTTATTTTTTGAGTCATACATTTTCTTTAGTATTGAAACTAGGGCAGCTCCAACAAATATTATGATAAGCCCTATCATCATATATTGAGCTCCCTTACTCAAAGTACCACCTGCATAGGAGTATATGATAGTTGCTGGAAGTTGACCCAAACCTGTTGCTAGGAAAAATTTCCAAAATCCTACAGGAGTTAGGCCTGCAAAGTAAGATACTAAATCAAATGACATAAAGGGTAATAGTCTTGCTATAACAATAGCATTTGCCCCATACTTGTCAAAAAATTTCTCTATACTATTTACGGCGGTGTTAGAATTTAGTTTAACTACTGCATCTCTACCTATGATTCTAGCTATATAAAAGCAAATAGCAGCCCCTAGCATAGAAGATACAAATGATAGGATAGCTCCTTTCCACCAGCCCCATATAGCAGCGTTAGCTAGGGTTATAAAAAAGGCTGGTATCGGTGATATAATTGATTGGAGAATCATCAATAAAAATGATACTATAACCGCATTTGCTCCAAAGCCTCTAATATATTCAACAACACCATTGATATCTAAGGTCATTAGGGCATTTATTGATTTATTTATAAAACTATTAAAGGGACTTATAGCAAAGTAGGCTATAAAGATTGCTATTACAACTATTAATAATATTAGTCTATTTCTATTTTGCTTGTTCATATTTATCCTTTAAAAAATTTCTCATATATGCTTGTTATAAATTCCATAATGGTAAAGCTTAAAATCTTATTATAGGTTTCTTCATTTTTTATAAAAGGAGCTTTTTCATACTCTACTCTTGCCATCAAGGACCAAGTAATGCCCCTTAAGGTATTAAATACCATATATTTTCTTAAAAGATTTCTATCAATTTGCCTATATTTTTCATATTCTAGTAAAAATTCTTCTATTTCACTATCTGCCAATATTTTACTTGTTTTCCAATTTGTTGTGGTAGGAACTAAAAAGTGAGCGAGGTCCTGCTCACAGTCTCCTATGAGGGGCTTTTCCCAATCTATAACATAAGATTTTTCACCTATTATGAAATTTCTATTGTTTAATTCAGTATTTATTATAGATTCTCTTTTAATTTGTTCATCTAGTCCCAAAGACCTTGCTATCTCCATCATTTTATCTACAAGATCTTCTACAAGAGGGTCTTTTTTTTCATAGGTCTTGTAGATTCCAAACATCTTTTCAAATTCTTCATACATATTTAAAAAGGGTTTATTAGCTTTGATTAGCTTGGAATTTTTAGCTTCTATATTATGGATGGTGCTTAAAAGTCTACCAGCTATTTTTAGGTCCTTATTATAGTCTAGTTCCCTGCCAAAAAGGTACTTTTCATATAAAAATCCGTAAGGTAGATAGTCACCTCTTTTTTTATATTTATAAACCTTAGGGGTTACATCTGATTTTTCTAGCTCCTTTAGGGCTTGGTATTCATAGGCTATTTGCTCATCTTTTAGGTCCATTTGAGATCCTAGGTTTACCCTAAAAACCTTACCATCTACCAGATAATTTATATTATATTCTCCCTGACCTATCAGTTTTATATCATAGCTTTTAGTTTCAGCCCTTACTAAATCATCGAAGGTGTCTATATCTAGTATTTGACCAACTATTTTATAAGATATGCCCATATTTTTAGCTAAAGCTATTAAGTCATCTAATACATGATCTGTCTGATATGTAATGTCGGTAAAGACATCAAGGTGTTTTTTCATACCAATAAGTCCATATCCTCCATCATAGCTTTTAGCAACCACTAGATCAACTTCATCTAAGCTCTGGTATGCATTTTCTATAATATTGCTATTCATTCCAACTAGGTCTGATCCAATTAGTATTACCTTTTCATTAGATTTAAGGCTATCAAACATAGCTTCTTTCATCCTCTCGCCTAGGTTAGAGCCTTTTTGTTTTAAAAGTTTTATACCATCTTTTAGCTCTAGAAAATCTAAATTTTTCTTATTTCCACTATAATAGATCCTATGCTCATAGCATCTTATGCTCTTATAGGTAGTTTTTATTAGTTTTTTATTTAATTTTAGTATATCTTCATCAGATAAATATCTTCTTAGCCTTGATTTTCCAAATCCTAGCCTAGGTGCTTTTGTAAAAAAAATTATCATAATAATAAGAAAGAGGTCCTAAGACCTCTAAATTCTTTCCTATTTTACAAGTTCATAGCCATCGTATTCTTTTGTTCCATCGATAGCATTTGTTACATCATATCCTTCATTTACAAGTTTATCTGCACCTACAAATGATTTGTTACCTGAGTAGCAGTATGTTAGTACTGGTTTATCTTTTGGTATTTGATCTAGCTTATCTAGGATATCATCTGGTGTAGAGTTTATAGCATCTTTTAGGTGTCCTTGATTATAGTCTTTTTCTTCTCTAAAGTCTATAACTGTAGCATTTCCTTCTTCTACTAATTTTTTGAATTCTTCTGCTAAAACAGATTTTACTTTTGTTATAGTTGTATATTCATATTCTTTTACACCATCTGCATTAAACACACTGTTAAATCCATTGTTCAATAGGATTTCTTGGCCCTTGGCACTTTTCTTACCTGTATTACAGATTGTTACAATATCCCTATCCTTGTAGTTTTCAATTTCAGCTAATCTATTTTCTAGCTCATCAACTGGGATATTTATAGCGTGTTTTACATGGCCTTGTTCATATTCTTCGGCATCTCTTACATCTATAACTAGATATTTTTCTTTAAGTTTGTTATCTTCTTGGATCTTATCTAGTTCTTCGCCAGCCATTGTCTTTGCTTCTTTATCTGATGCATCTTTAGTAGATTTTTCTTCTTCTTTACTTTCACTACCTTCTGGATTATCCTTATTTTGGCTATCCTTAGCTTTTTCTGTGCTTACTTCTGTTTCAGTTTTTGTAGCCTTATCCTCTGTTGCTGTATCATTTGTACAACCTGTTATAACAAAGGCCATAGCTAAGGCTGATGTTAAAAATACTTTTTTTAGTTTCATATACCCTCCTAATTGGTTAAAATATTTCATCGTTCATATATTATCATTTAATTTACTATAATGCAAGAATTGATAGTTTTTATCACTTAATTATTTATTGATAGTACACAATTACTTACAAGTGAAGTTGTAAAAAAGTAATTAGAATTTTATTTTTCTATATTCTCTTCTAAGATAAATTGATCTTGGTCATTAAAAAATGTCTTATATCCTAATTCTACAAACATAATAACACTTAGGGATACACTTCCTAGTATCCCAAGCATAATGGCTATTTGGTATTGGGTTGCTACTAAAGGTGAGATACCTGATAGGATTTGACCTGTCATCATTCCAGGTAAAAATACTATCCCCATACCTAGCATAGAGTTTATAGTAGGTAGGATTGCTGAGTCAAAGGCGTGATTTACTATATCATTTACAGCTACTTTGGGGCTTGCTCCAAGCATTAACGCCTGGTCTATTTTAGATTTATTAGTATACATGCCCTCTAAGAGGTTATTTACCCCAAGGCTAATTCCAGTCATGGAATTTCCTATGAGCATACCAGCTATAGGGATGAAATTTTTGGGATCATACCAAGGATTGGCATTTATTACTATGATTAGAAAGTAAAATAAACTAATTAGTGTACCACTTGCTAGTGATATGGCGACAACCTTTTTTAGACTTTTGGATAAGGGACGTTTAGATCTTGAAATTACAGTATGTATGGCAAAAGCAACCATTATGATGGATATGACTAGGGTAAAATATAAGTTTACATTATCAAAAACATATATAAGTATATAACCAACTAAGATTAATTGGATACTCATCCTAACACTGGCAATTATTATTTGTTTTTCCCTACCAATGTTTTTCTTTTTAACTATTATTAGTAATATTACAACAAATATATAGGCAGCTAAAACCCTGCCTAGTTGAAGGCTAATATCATTTTTCAAAACTTTGCTCCTTTACAATCTTCCCATTATCTACATATACAATATCTTCGGCGTATTTTTCTATGAGACTTTTTGAATGACTAACTATAATTAGGCTTAGCTTTCTTTCCTTTATAAAATTTACTATTGTTGCTAAAATTTCTGTTTCATTTTTATTATCAAGGGCTGATGATGGTTCATCTAGGATTAGAGTTTTAAAATCCATAACCATTATCCTAGCTATAGCAAGTCTTTGAGCCTCACCGCCTGATAGGTTATTTGGACTGTCATCTAAACTTTTATCTAAGTAAACATCTTTTAATGCTTTTTCTAAGGAGCTATCATCAATTTCGTGGGTTTTAGCAAATTTTCTTCCTATTAATAGGTTATCTCTAATATTACCCTCATATATAGCAGGGCTTTGGTTTAACATTACCACTTCCCTCCTAAGTTTTATAGAATCAATATTTTTTATATCCTCTCCCCTATAAAGAATCTCACCCTCATCAGCTGATATCATCTTGTTTAATAGTTTCAACAAAGTTGATTTTCCACTACCTGATTGACCAGATATAAAGGTTACTTTACCATCTCTTATTTTTAGATGATCTATGTCTAAGATATTCTTATATCTTACATTTTTAAATTCATACATTTATTTATCCTTCTATAATATCTTATTTTTTAAGGCTTTAAATATGTGCCCAAGCTTTAAATATTAAATATTACTTGTATGAGTACTATCTAATATTTTATTTTTTCTTTATTAATAGTTTACCCTAAAATATTATATTTCATATTAATAGACCTACTAATAGTAGGCCTATAAAATAAGGAGTTTAGACAATCAATAATTTAATTTTCGTTTAAAAAGTCAACTGTATATTGGGCATAAAGTCCAGCACCATTTACAAGGGCACTTTCATCTATTTTGAAAAACTCACTGTGGTGAGGATGGTTTGCACCTATTTCATCATTTCTGGCCCCTATAAAACCAAAGCAGCCTTGCTTATTTTCTACATAAAAGGCAAAGTCTTCTCCACCTGTTGTTTTTGGCATTTTAACTATATTTTCTTCCCCTACAATTTTCTTAGCAGCTTTAGTTGCTAGATCAGATGCATCAGGGTCATTTATTGTTGGTCCAAGGATATAGGTATAATCTAGTTCATACTCTGCCCCATAGGCATCACATACTCCCTTGATAACCCTTCTCATATCATCTTCTATCCTAGCTCCAATTTCCCTAGAGAAATATCTATTAGTACCCTCCATTGTAGCTTCACCTGCTATTATGTTAAATCTTGCCCCACTATGAAAGCTTCCAACAGTTACAGTAACTGAGTCTAGGGGTGAGTAGTTTCTAGATACTAATTGTTGGAGGTTTGATACTACAGCAGCACCAACTACCACAGCATCTACGGTTTCATTTGGTAATGATCCATGTCCTGATTTACCCTTTATTGTTATTTTAAACATATCAGCTGCCGCCATCCTATCTCCTGCCTCAACTGATACCTTGCCTGATTCTAGGCCTGACCAAATATGTGATCCATAGATTGAGTCAGTTTCTTCATACCAACTTCCTTGTCTAATCATATATTTGGCTCCTAGACCTACCTCTTCTGCTGGTTGAAAGATTAGATATACTTTTCCAGCTAACTGATCTTTAACCTCATTTAGGACCTTGGCAGCACCTAAAAGCATAGAAAGATGGGTATCATGGCCACAGGCGTGCATTTTACCTTCATTTTCAGATTTGAAGTTAACATCAGCTTGCTCTAAGACATTTAAAGCATCTATATCTGCTCTTAGGGCAACAGTTTTTCCAGGTTTGCCCCCCTCTATAAGTCCGATAACTCCAGTTTTTGGTTCTTCTTCTGGAACTTCATATTTGATACCTAACTCATCTAGCTTTTGACAGATTCTTTTTGTAGTTTCATGCTCTTCAAATGATAGTTCTGGGTATTTGTGAAACTCTCTTCTAGTATTAACTATATATTCTTCATTGTCTTTTATTAATTGTTTGATATCCATTATTAACCTCATTTCTATTTTAATTATTTTCTAAGCAGGCGATATCATTGGTGCTAAAATTCCTGCCAAAACTACTGATCCTATAGATACAGTTACAAAACCTGATACTAACATCTTTGGCATAGTTTCAGATAATATTATTTCTTTCTCTTCTTCACTTCTACCAACTGCCTCACATACTTCCTTGGATACTATATAGGTTCCTGGAAAACCAAATAAGGCACATGATCCTATAGCAAAGGAGATCCAAGGAGATAGCTTTAAAATCTTTCCAACTACTATGGATACAATTCCTATTCCAATAGTTCCAAGGACTAAGCAAATTAGAATTGGCAATAAAATTTCTAATAAATCAGAAGGTCTGGCCCCCGCTAGTGATGCATAAATAACTGACATCAAAGCTCCCATGGCAAAACCAAATGAATTAGCCTTACTCAATGGCTCTCTTTCTATTACTCCAGCTTCTGCAAAGATTATTCCCAAAAGTAGGGCTAGGACGTTTTTATCTATCCTTACTAGAGCATTTACTATAAATATCCCAGTATCTACATTTTTTAATAGCTGTGATATTTTTGTAGCTATAAGGGCTATTAATATAGTCTTTGCTAGGTAGTAATTATTTGACCTATATTTATCATCTAGCTTAAAGATTGTATCCTTGTCATTGATTTCTACTTTTTCTTCTTTTTTAAAACTATCTCCCTTATCTAGCCTAGCTAGGATAGAAGTAGCTTCCTTTCTAAGACATAAAGAAGCTAGTGGATAGCCTATAAATCCTTGTAAAACTACTAAAAGTGTTGCCATTAACTGTAGGTCATCCCTACCAATTTTTGCAGCCTCATCACCCATTTGAAGTCCTGCTATAAGCCCCCCAGATATAGGAGGAGCTGCTATTATAGCAGTTTCCTTACCAACTACAGGTCTAGCTACTAATAGAAGTAGGATAACTACTCCTAAAATTCCGCCAAAAGATATAAGAACTGTCTTCCACTGGGCCTTTAGCTCATTTAGGTTTATCATAGATCCCATATGAACTAAAAGCGAAGTAATAAGAATAGCCCCTATAGAATATAAGAGTGAATCTTCAAAAAGAGTGTTAGGTAGACCTAACCAAAAAGCCCCTAGAAAAATTGCTGAACATACAAAAAGTGAAGGGACTATACTATTAGTTGCCGCCGCAACTATATCACCTATTGTATAAACAATAAAAATAAATAACAAAGCAGTCAATGCTTCCATTCTTATACCTCCTGACTAAAAATAAAATATTAGGAATATTTATACATATTATAACTGCATATTTATGCTTTGTCAAATTAAATTTTTATGAAAACGTTATAAGTTTATAAAAAATTATCTATATTTATTATTATAAATCTTATAAATTCTGTCTTTTTAAACATAATTATAATAATTATGTAACAAGCGCTTGTTCTATATAAAAACTTTTATAGGGCCTATAT
>JAPJPH010000014.1 GCA_030825745.1 Anaerococcus sp. | reverse complement strand
GCTTGCTCTTTTGCTACATCCATACATATAACTATATCACCAAGCATTTTAGGCATACCCTCAATATCAGAGTCATCATTCATAGGAAAAGATAGGACATCAGTTTGCCTATCTACATTCCTATATTCTCTATTTAGGGATCGGATCTTATCCTTATCAACAAAGGTTACTGATATTTCATAGTTTAAGTCTAGGCCTTCTGTTTGTAGGACTTCTTTAATGGTTTTTGTAAGTTCTTCTCTTACATTAATTTGCTCACTTGTTTGATTTTCTATCAATAAATCCATATCTAGGCCTCGTTGGTATCTACCTTTGCTTTATTTGTATCTTCCTCTTTTTTAGGTAATTCTAGCTTCTCTTTTTCGTCTTTTTCATAGGCATCTATGATCCTTTGAACTAGGGGATGTCTTACTACATCGATAGAGCTAAAATGCATAAATTCTATTCCTTTAACCCCAAAAAGGATATTTTCTGCAGACCTTATACCAGATTTTTTGCCCCTAGGTAGGTCTACCTGGGTCTTATCTCCTGTTATAATAGCCTTTGATCCATAGCCAAGTCTGGTTAAAAACATCTTCATTTGTTCATGGGTTGTATTTTGGGCTTCATCTAAAATAACAAAGGAATTATCTAAAGTCCTACCTCTCATATAGGCGAGGGGTGCTACTTCAATAAGTCCTTTTTCTACTAGATTTTGGTAGGTTTCAAAACCTAGGATATCAAATAGACCATCATATAGGGGTCTAAGGTAGGGATCTACCTTATCTTGGAGGTCTCCTGGTAAAAATCCAAGGCTTTCTCCAGCTTCTACTGCAGGTCTAGTTAGGATAATCCTATTTACATCACCATTTTTAAAAGCCTTTACTGCCATGGCTACAGCAAGATAGGTCTTTCCTGTTCCTGCAGGTCCTATTCCAAAAACTACATCATTGTTATTAATTTTTTCTATATAGGATTTTTGGCCTAGGGTCTTAGGTTTTATAGGCTTGCCATCAGCTGTTGTAACTATTACTTCATCTAGGGATTGTTTTATTATATCCTTATTTTCTCTTTGAATCATATCAATATCATATTTTAATTTTTGAAATTCTATTTCTTTATTTCTATCAATTTCATCTAAGAGTGCTTGTATTAGAATTTTAGTAAGGGTGACATTTGGACTATCACCCTTAATTTGCAATTCATTATCCTTAATCTTTATCTTGGTTTGTAACCTATCTTCTATATATTTTTTATTCTTATCTAAGTTGCCAAACAGGGTTATTAAATCATTTGGCTTTTTAATTTCTACTAACTCTTTAATAATATCTCCTCCATTATAGTGATATTATACTCTTTGCTACTTTATTTTCTCTTTGATACTGGCTTATCTAGGATCTCTTTAAGGATTATGGCCTTTTTAAGTGCAGCATTTTTTTCTCTCATTTTATTTTCGTAAAGCTCTTTTAATCTCTTATTTTCTAATTCTAACCTTTTGTATTTAAGCTCAGTCTTATAATCTCCCTCTCCATAAGATTTATCCTTGGATTTTATATTGCTTTGTTGGTTTATTGGAGATATTTTTCTTTGCTTTTTAAAGGAGTTTACTTTCTTTTCTTTTTTTAAAGTCTCCTGCCTTCTTTTTTGGGATTTTTCCATTAAAATCTCACCTAGAGTTTTATCATTTGAATTTGTTTCAAGGTCTAAATTTTCAACACCTTCTTGTAAAACTTCAAAAAAATTATCTAGGATTTTACTTTTTTTTAGTGGATCAAACATCTAAATCATCTCCGGATTTAGAGATTGATTCACGCATTTTGGTATCAGCATTTACATTTTTTATATTATAATAATCCATTACACCAAGGTTTCCTTTGACAAAGGCCTCTGCTATAGCTTCTGGTATCTTAGATTCTGCCTCTACTACCTTGGCCCTATTTTCTTGCTCTAGGGCTATAGCTTGGGCACGTCTTTCCTCAGCCTTGGCTTGAGCTATGTTTTTATCTGCCTCTGCTTGGTCTCTTTGTAGTTGAGCCCCTACGTTTCTACCTACATCCACATCTGCTATATCTATGGATAATATCTCAAAGGCTGTTCCACTATCTAAGCCTTTTAGTAAAACTGTTTGGGAGATGTTATCAGGATTTTCTAGGACATTGGCATGGGAGTCTGATGAACCTACAGTTGTTACTATACCCTCACCTACTCTGGCTATAATGGTTTCTTCTCCTGCCCCTCCTACTAATCTTTCTATGTTTGCTCTAACTGTTACCTTGGCTATTACCTTTACTTCTATACCATTTTTGGCAACGGCTGCTATAACAGGAGTATTTATAACTTTTGGGGTTACTGATACTTGAACTGCTTCAAATACGTTACGGCCTGCTAGATCTATAGCTGCTGCTTGTTGGAAGTTTAGGTCTATGTTTGCTCTTTCTGCTGCTATTAGGGCATCTACTACTTGGTTGATATTTCCTCCTGCCAAATAGTGACTTTCTAAATCATTGGTACTTATTTCTAATCCTGCTTGGTGAGATTTTATTAGGGCATTTACTATTTGGGATGGTGAAAGCCTTCTAAATCTCATAGCCACTAGGCTTGCCATGGAGATTTTAACTCCTG
Source organism: Anaerococcus sp. (assembly GCA_030825745.1). Lineage (GTDB taxonomy): Bacteria > Bacillota > Clostridia > Tissierellales > Peptoniphilaceae > Anaerococcus. The sequence goes on along the minus strand of JAPJPH010000014.1, from coordinate 9,360 downwards.
AAAATCTAGCTGTTACCCATAGTCCTATTGGTACCATGGTGAAAAATACTACTAGTAGTACTATTATTAATCCTATTGTGAAAAATGGCATTATATCTCCTTTACTATAATATATCTATCTTTTAGATCACTTACTTTTACTCTTACTCCACTTCTTATAAAATCACCATCTGCCATGCAGTCATAGGTGATTCCATCTATTTCTACTCTTCCTGAAGGTCTTAGGATGCTTTTACTTACTCCCTCTTTTCCTAGGAGGTCTTTGTAATCTTTTTTGCTATTAAAGCCCCTATCCTTATTATTGGTTGTATTTAGGATTTCTTTTTCAAATATATTGGTTGTAAATCCTAGTTTTACAAATATGGTCACACTTAATAAAATAGCCACTGCTGTTGCTATCATTAAGAATATCTCAGATCCAACATTATCCAGGGATCCTATTATGGAAAATCCTGTAAGAGCTATTCCTACTATGCCTATTACTCCAAAACTTGGGATAAATATTTCCAGGGCAAGTAGGGTTATTCCCATAACAAAACACATCATTGTAAGGTTATCTGCCATTTCATATTTGGAGTTTGTAAAATAAAATATTCCAAATAATACTATGGCACTTATTGCAAACAAAAGCTTTTTTTGTGTAAACAAAACTGAAATTAAGCATATTACAGCTAGCACAAAACTTAGGGCAATAATTATCTCATGTCCTTGCATAATCCTCTCCTTCCTTACTATAATTATCATATAAATGTCAAGAATAATCAACATTTATAGCAAGTATAATCTAGTTTATATAATATATTTTTTTCACTTTAACTTAAAAAACTTCCTACTAACTTATTTTTTTAAGTTAGTAGGAAGTTTTTTCTTTATTTTTTGATTATTCTAGCTGGAGCTCCTACTGCTGTTACACAACTTTCTACATCAGTTAGTACAACTGCGTTGGCACCAATTTTTACATTATCTCCTATTCTTATATCACCTAGTAAAACAGCTCCTGCCCCTATCATTACCTTATTTCCTACAGATGGGTGGCGTTTACCTTTTTATTTGCTACTGCTCCTAGGGTTACTGAATGATATATTAAGCAGTCATCCCCTATTTCTGCCGTTTCACCTATTACAGTAGCCATGCCATGGTCTATAAAGGTTCTTCTACCAATTTTTGCACCTGGATGAATCTCTATTCCTGTATCAATCCTAGACTTATAAGCAATTTCATCAGCTTCTAGATAGTTTTTTTCTAGGTAAAGTTTGTGGGCCTTGTAATGGTTTAAGAGGGCCTTGACTCCTGGTGAGTATTTTATAGCTTCTTCTTCACTTTTTAAAGAAGGATCCTTCTTTAAGGCAGTTTCTATAAGATCTTTTTTATATTCATCAAAACTAATCATTTGGATATAGACTGGTAGATAGGTATCTTTCTCCAGTATCTGGTAGAACAGTTACAACTACCTTACCTTCTCCTAATTTATCAGCTATATCTATAGCTCCTTTGACATTGGCACCTGCTGATATACCAACAGATAATGCCTCATTTTTAGCAAGGTCTCTACTCATAGCTATAGCATCATCACTTGATACGCTTACTATATCATCTACTACATCAAAGTTTAGGTTATCTGGTATAAAGTTTCCACCTATTCCTTGGATCTTGTGTCCTGCTGGCTTTCCTCCAGATAAAAGTGGACTTTCAGCTGGTTGGATGGCATATACTTTAATATTCTCATCAGTTTCTTTTAAAAGCTTGCCTACTCCTGAAACAGTCCCACCAGTACCTACTCCTGCTATAAAGGCATCTGGTTTTATTTCTTCTAGAATTTCAGGACCTGTTGTTTCATAGTGAGCCTTTACATTGGCTGGGTTAGAAAATTGGTCTGGGAAATAATATCCCTCCTCTTTAGATAATTCAACTGCCTTATCATAGGCTCCTTGTAGGGCATTTTCTGTTGTTCTAATAACAGTGGCTCCATAGGCTTTAGCTAGTTTTTCTCTTTCTTCACTCATTGAAGCTGGCATAGTTAGGATAAGTTTATAACCTTTGGCAGCACATAGGGCTGCTAGGGCAACACCTGTGTTACCACTTGTAGGTTCAACTATGGTATCTCCTGGTTTTATCTTTCCTTCTTTTTCTGCTTCTTCTATCATGTAAAGGGCAATCCTGTCTTTTATAGAACCTGCCACATTATTTTTCTCCACCTTAGCGTATATGTCAGCTCTTCCTTCTTTTTTTAGGGAGTTTAGCTTTAGTAGGGGAGTATTTCCAATAAGTTCTTTTGCATTTTCTTTAATAGTCATAAAAGCTCCTTCGTATATGAATTGATAAACAATCAGTAACTTTTTTTATCTGCTTAAAAGTGTTCATACCCATTATAGAGAAATATATTCATATCCTAGAAATTTTATTCATTTTTTATAGCTATATATAGGAGTAATTTATAACCTTATAAAAAAAAGCAGGGTCTCCTGCTTTGCTACTTTACTGGTTAAGTAAGTTAAATATATATTTAAGTTTCTAGATATCTTTACTTTCCAAGAAATAAGTCTTAATTTACATATACTAAATCTTTTAATTTGCCTGTTAGCTTGTAGTCTACTTTTTTAAGCTCTTCTATACTGGTTACCCCTAGTAGGGCCATGATTATTTTTATTTTGTGATTTAGCTCTCTTAAGAAGTTTTCACAAGCATCATATCCACCATGGAGGAGATATTTTAATACTTCTCCACTCATAGCCGCCATATTTGCCCCAAGGACTAATGATTTTACTATATCCATAGCATCTTTTAGTCCTCCTGATGCTATTATAAATATATCATCTGACACACTTCTAGTATCTATTATTGATTTAGCAGTAGGTATACCCCAGTCATATATTTCTGAAAAATCTGTCTCAAAGTCTCTTAGATCTTCTATTTCTATAAAGTTGGTACCACCCTTACCTGCTACATCTATATACCTAACTCCCATATTATATAGGTTTTGGGCTACTTTTTTTGATATCCCACAACCTGTTTCTTTTACTATAAGTGGATAGGTAAATTCATTGGCTAATTTTTCTACTAATTGGCTAACTCCAACAAAACTCCTATCTCCTTCTTTCATAACTAACTCTTGGGCCATGTTTAGGTGGAGTTGGATGGCATCTGCATTTATTAGGTCTCTAGCAAAGGTGAAATCTTCATATTTTCTCTCGCATCCTAAATTTCCAATCCTAACTATATCTTTTTCTTTTATTAGGGCAAATGATTCCACACTATCAGGTTCACTTAATGCTATGGCTTCGCTACCTACAGCCATTGGGATGTTTAGGCTCTCACAAATTGATGATAGGTCTTCATTGATATCTGCAGATGATTCTCCACCCCCAGTTATAGCATTTATCATAAAGGGCATAGAAATTCTTTTGCCAAGAAATTCAATTGATGTATCTACCATGTCTAAACTTATATCTGATAGGGCTACATGTTCTAAGTAAACATCATCAAATAAGGTGCTTGTAACATTTTCACTTTTTAAATAATTTTGAATATGCTCATCTTTTCTTTCTTTTCTTTGACTATTCATCTGTATCCCCCTCGCTATCTTCTTCTTTATCACTTGTATCGGATTTTTCTTCTGGGCTTGATTTTTCACTGGACTCTTCTACTTCTTCTTGATCTTGATTATCATCTTCTTCATATGAGGGCTCTTCATAGTAATAATCATCCTCGTAATAATCATCTTCATAATAGTGATCATCTTCATAATAGTAATCATCACTAGTATCTATGGTGTTCTCATATGCTGGTTGGCTATACTCATAATTTTCATTTTGATAGGTGTTAGGGTCTAGATCTTGCTCATTGTTAGAATCATCTGGGATTTTTTCTTGATTTTTCTCATCCATTAAGCCAGACTTTTCTTTAGTCCAATTTTTAAGTTTGAAATTATGAAATCTATCATCAACTATATCCCAGGTTTTTTCATAGTCTACTATCCAATAGCTTGTGCCATCTATTGTTTCCTCTTCACCTGGTACTACATGTGTATTTACATTTTTTGATGAGAACTTCTCTATGTTTTTAGCCAGATTTATTATAATGCCAGCAGGCAAGTTAGTTTTTACATATTGGACATAGTTTAGAGCAAAGGTTGTTAGGTTGACATTTTTAGATTTTTTGACCATCTCATCTACCATGGCCTTCATAAAATCTTGTTGGGCATTTACCCTTCCTATATCTCCATTATCATAAATTTTTCTAGTCCTTAGATACCACATAGCATGCTTTCCATCAAAGTGGTTCATTCCCTCATTTATTTTTAAAGATCCAACCCTTATGGAAACTCCACTAGGAACCTTATAATCAACCCCTCCTAGGGCATCTATTATATTTTCAACTGCCTTATAGTCGACTTGAACATAGTAATCTATATCAAGGCCTAGAAAGTTTCTAAGACTTTGCATACTAAGATCAATTCCTCCAAAGGCATGGGCATGGTTGATCTTATCAAAGTCATCCCTAATTTTTACCCTAGAGTCTCTTGGTATGGATAATATATCAATCATTCCAGTTTCAACATTTGCCTTTACTAGCATTATTGTATCAGTTCTAGTGTAATCATCATCCTCGTTGTAGTCTCCATTTTTATCTACCCCTACTAGGAGGATTAGGTATTCATTTTTATTATCTTTTATAGCCTGATCATTATATGAACTATCGCCTGCATATAGTTCTTCCATTTCTTTTTGATCTAGGATATTTAATATAGCCTTAGAACCTAAAAATGATATTATAATTGTTAGGAGTAGGGCAATAAATCTTTTTAATCTCATCTTATTTCCTCATTTTTTATCTCTTAGTATTATACCCAATATGGCTATGGCCGTAGTTTAATATCTTATAGTATAGTAAGAGTTTACTTATATTTTACTCTCAAAATGTAAAATATTAAGGTGAATTTTGGTATATAAAAAGAGCTAGTTGCAAAATAAATCCCCTTTCTTATTATCTAAATTTTACCTTATTAGCCAATAGGCTAGGTATAATTTTTTAATAACAGTCATATGAGGGAAGGATTTTTCCTTAATTTTGCAACTACCTCTTTTATTATTTAATTATATTTTCACTTTCTTTTAGGGCTTCTCTTGCCTTACTCATCATAAGTTTTACCCTATTTATTTGATTTACTTCGCTGGCTCCTGGATCATAGTCTATGGCAACTATGTTGGCTTGTTCATAATTTTGCCTGATTTTTTTCATAACCCCCTTACCTGTTATGTGGTTTGGTAGACATCCAAATGGTTGGATACAAACTATGTTTGGTGCTCCTTGTTTTATTAGCTCAACCATCTCTCCTGCTAGTAACCAACCCTCTCCAGCTTGGTTACCTAGAGATGCTACTTCTTTGGCATATTCTACAACTTCTTCTATATATAGTGGTTGTTCAAATCTTTGACTATTAGCTAGGGCATTTCTTACAGGCTTTCTAAAATCTTCTATAAGTTTGATTCCAATATTACTAAAGCTTGCCTTTATTTTACTTTTTCCATATAGGTCGGCCTTTAGTTTTGAGTTTTTTAGACAATACATTAAAAAGTCTGTTAGGTCTGGAACTATAACCTCTGCCCCTTCTGCTTCTAGAACATCTTGAAGGTGGTTGTTAGCTTCTGGTAAAAATTTTACAAGGATTTCTCCTACTATCCCAGCTTTTGGCTTTTTGACATTACTAATTTCAACATTATCAAAATCTCTAACTATGTCATTTACTGCTTTTTCATAGACTCTAGCATCCATGTCAGGGGCCATCTGTTCACATTTTTTTATCCATGACTCTTTCAGATCATTTATGGACCCTTTTACCAATTCATATGGTCTGGTTCTGTTTGATACCCTATTTATTAAATCCCCTAGCATTAGAGCTCTTATGGCCTTAGTTAACATAGGTAGGGTTGATGGTTTTCTTAGGTTAAATCCTGCATTAGTTTCTATACCTTGGGCTGATAGGGCTATTACTGGTATGTTGGTCAATCCCTGATCTTTTAGTCCCTTTCTAATATATCCTACATAGTTAGATGCCCTGCATGCTCCCCCAGTTTGGGTCATTAGTAGGGCTAGTTTGTCTTTATCATACCTACCAGAGTTTACCGCCTCAAGGAGTTGTCCTACTGCGGTTATAGATGGGTAACATGAATCGTTGTTTACATATTTTAGACCATGATCTATTACCTTATCATCAACTGTATCTAAAAATTCTAGGTTATAGCCATAGCTATGAAATACTGGTTTCATTAGCCTAAAATGCTCTCTAGCCATTTGTGGAGCTAGGATTGTATAACCTTCTTCAATCATCTTTTTTGAAAATTCTGGTGTATTATAATCTAGTCTAGATGGATCTTTGCTAAAGGTTATACCCATCATTTTCTTCTGGTTTAGAGCTTGGAGTAAAGACCTAATTCTGATTTTTACAGCTCCTAGGTTTGATACTTCATCTATCTTAAGCAAGGTATATATCTTGCCATTTGCTTCAAGTAGGTCTTGAACTTGGTCTGTTGTTACTGCATCTAGTCCACATCCAAAGGAGTTTAATTGGATTAGTTGGAGGTTCTCATTTCCTGCTACATATTCACTTGCCCTATATAACCTAGCATGGTAGGACCACTGGTCTAGGACCCTTACCTTACTATCTATATCTTCTAAGTTATATGCTATAGCATCTTCTGATAAAACTGGGATTCTCATTCCCTCAATCAGTTCTGGTATACCATGGTTTATTTCTGGGTCCACATGGTAAGGTCTGCCGGCAAGGACTATGGCATTTATATTTTTAGAGTTTACATAATCTATTATTTGCTTACCACGATCTTTTATCTGTTTGTGGTAATCTGCCTTAGCATCCCAAGCTTTTTTCACCGCATTTTTGATTTCTTTTTTGCTTATTACATTTCCCTTATGTTCATATCCTTCAAATTCTTCTATAAGCCTATTTCTAATTATCTTTTCTGACTCAAAGGATAGGTAAGGGTTCATGAAGTTGTGGCCCTCTAGATTTTCCACATTGTTTTTTATTACATCTGGATATCCACTAACCACTGGACAGTTCATATGATTTTGAGCCTTTTTAAATTGTTTTAGTTCAAAAAATATGGCTGGATAAAATATTAAATCAGGATTTTTTTCTATCAAGTCTTCTATATGTCCATGGGCAAGCTTGGCAGGATAGCAAGCAGTTTCTGATGATATAGATGAAATCCCCTTCTCATATAAGTCTCTATCTGACTGTCTTGAAAGTATAACTTTAAAACCAAGGCTTGTAAAGAAGCTATGCCAAAATGGATAGTCTTCATACATATTTAAGACTCTAGGAAGTCCAACTGTTCCAAACCTAGCATCCTTTTCATCTAAAGATGGCCTGTTAAATAGCAAGTTATTTTTAAATTTGTACATGTTATAGTCAGCAAAGGTATGATTTTCCTTAACTCCCTGACCTCTTTCGCACCTATTTCCAGTTATATATCTAGATCCATCTGGGAATTTGTTTATAATTAGGGCACAATTATTTGAGCATAAACCACACCTAGCATTTTTTTGCTCATAGGTAAAGTTATCTAGTTTTTCTAAAGATGATAGTGTAGATGCTCCTGTAGATTTATCCATGGATATTAGGGCCATACCCATAGCACCCATTAGGCCTGCAATTTCTGGTCTAGTTGTCTTTCTACCAGTAATTTTCTCAAAGGCTCTAAGGATGGCATCTCCATAGAAGGTACCACCTTGGACTACTAGGTTTTCGCCTAGGGATTTGGGGTCACGAACTTTTATAACCTTTTGGATGGCATTTTTAATTACTGAATAGCAAAGTCCTGCTGCTATATCACTTACTTCTGCTCCTTCTTTTTGGGCCTGTTTTACCTTAGAGTTCATAAATACTGTACATCTAGAACCTAAGTCTTGAGGATTTTTTCCAAAAAGGGCTGTTTTTTGAAAATCAGCTACATTCATACCAACTGAGGCTGCAAAGGTAGATAGGAAAGACCCACATCCTGATGAGCATGCTTCGTTTAATTGAATAGAATCTATAATCCCATCTTTGATATGCATAGCCTTCATATCTTGGCCACCTATATCTAGGATAAAATCAACATCTTTATTAAAAAATTTGGCTGCGTTATAGTGGGCTATGGTTTCAACCTCTCCATTGTCTATATGAAGGGCATTTTTTATAAAATCTTCTCCATAGCCGCATATACCACTTGAAGCTATATAAGCATTTTTATTCTTTCTTTTATATCCATCCTTTAGCATAGCTATAACTACCTCTAAAGGTCTACCTAGGTTCATCCTATAATCATCTAGGAGGATTTTTTTATCCTCACTTAGCCACACCATCTTACTAGTAGTTGATCCAGCATCTATACCCACATAAATAGGACCCTCATAATCTTCTAGGCTTTCATATTTAACTAAGTCTGTTTCATGCTCTTTCTTAAAGGTCTCATAATCTTTTTCACTTTCAAATAAGGCCTCTAATTTCTTTGTTTCTTTAGCTTCTTCTGGTTCTTTTTCATTTAATTTTTTTAAAAGATCCTTATAGGATATATATTTTTCACCCTCACTTGATAGGATAGCTGCACCTAAGGCCACATATAGTTGGGCATTTTCTGGAGTATGGAAGGCATTTTCTTCTTCTCCAAGGGTTTCTTTAAACCTATCCCTAAGTGATGGTAAAAAGTGCAAGGGACCACCTAAAAATGTAACATTACCCCTTATTGGCCTACCACAAGCTAGGTTTGATATAGTTTGATTTACAACTGATTGAAAAATTGATATAGCTATATCTTCCCTACTAGCTCCTTGGTTCATTAAGGCTTGGATATCCGTTTTTGCAAATACCCCGCACCTACTAGCTATTGGATATATCTTCTTATAATTTTTTGATAGCTCATTAAGTCCACTTGCATCTGTATCTAGCAAAGATGCCATCTGATCTATAAAAGCTCCTGTACCACCTGCACAAATAGAATTCATCCTTTGCTCAACAGATCCCTTTAAATATGTAATCTTCGAATCCTCTCCGCCTAGTTCTATAACAACATCAGTATCTGGAAGAAACTTTCTTATGGCCTTTGTTTCTGCTATAACCTCTTGAACAAAATCAACATCTAGGTACTCTTTAAAAAACATTCCACCAGATCCTGTAATGTTTATAGTTAGCTCATCATCACTAAATTTTTCATAAGAATCTGTGAGGACTTTTTTTACTGTCTGTTTTACATCGGATTTATGACGAACGTATACAGAGTGTAATATCTTATAGTCTTTATCTGTAATCACAATTTTAACTGTCGTAGATCCTACATCTACTCCCATGTGTAACTTCATAAT
>JAPJPH010000013.1:9493-12242 GCA_030825745.1 Anaerococcus sp. | reverse complement strand
AACGATGATCAATTCAAAAGAGCTTTAAGTGAAATATTAAAAGAAATTGAGGAATAAAATGAGCGAATTTTCTCAGTATGAAAAAAGACTTGAACAGTTAGAAATACTTCTAAATAATCATGATTTTGATAAACTAAAGACTCTTTTAAGAAGGACTAACCCAGTAGATGTTGAAGAATTTATTAATAAGTTAGAAAAAGAAGATGCCCTATTAGTATTTAGATTACTGGCCAAAGAAGATGCTATAGAAGTTTTTGCAGAATTATCTCGTGAGGATAAGGAAAAAATAAAAACTGGACTAAACGATGTAGAATTTACTGATCTTTTAGATGAATTAAATTTAGATGATATGGTTGATACTCTAGAAGAGATGCCAGCATCAATTGTTCAAAAAATTTTAAGAAATACTGATCCAGAAAAAAGAAAGCTCGTTAACCAATACCTTAAATTTCCAGAGTATTCAGCTGGAACCTTGATGACAACAGAGCTAGTTGAAGTTAGGCCAAATATGAGTGTCAAAGAGGCCCTAAAACACATTAGAAAGGTTGGCCATGATAAGGTAACTATCTATACATGCTATGTAACAGATAATACTAAAAAACTCTTAGGTTACGTATCTTTAAGGCTTATAGTAACAAGTCCTCAAGATACCCTAATTAGTGATTTGATGTATGAGGATGTAATAACAGTTAAAACCTTAGATGACCAAGAAGATGTAGCCCGTACCTTCCAAAAATACGGGTTTACCGCCCTTCCGGTTGTAGATAATACTTATAGACTAGTAGGTATAATTACAGTAGATGATATCATGGATATTATGGAAATGGAGGCAACAGAGGATTTCCAAAGACTAGCTGGTACCCTACCAGAAGAGGATGAATACTCATCCCTTTCAGCCTTAAAGCTTGCAAAAAATAGGATACCCTGGTTAATGTTTTTGATGATTTCATCAGCCTTCACATCAACAATTCTTAAAAGCTATGAATCAGTTATCCAAACTGTTATAGCCTTAAATATGTTTATACCAATGTTAACAGGGTCTGGTGGTAATGCTGGAAGTCAGGCTTCTACCCTTGTAATTCGTGCTATGGCTACAGATGATATAAAATTTTCTGACTGGCTAATGGTAGTATTTAAAGAGTTACAGGTAGGTCTTATAGCAGGGTCATTCCTTGCTGTAGTAGCCTTTCTAAAATGTATGTTCTTTGATAAGGTAGGTTTGATGGTTAGTCTAATAGTTGCACTCACCCTTATATTTGTTGTAACTACAGCCAAGGTAATAGGATCTCTCTTACCAATGGGAGCAAAAAAAATCGGACTAGATCCGGCTATAATGGCATCACCATTGATAACTACAATAGTAGACTCCCTAAGCCTTATAGTGTATTTTAATATTGCCTTGTTATTTATATAGAATATTGTCTATAGGATAAAGGAGGTTTTGTGAAACTAAGTAAAAATTTTAAAATAGCCCCTCAGATGTGTGACTGTGAGGGCTATTTAAGTTTAAAAAATATGGTAGATCTTATGATGGAGGTATCCTACGAGCAAGCCTATATTTGCGAAAAAGACATAGATATGAAAAATTATAGGTGGATTGTCTACTCTTGGGATATAAAAATAGATAGGCCAATTAAATTAAATAGTGAAGTTGAAATTACAACTGTAGCTGTGGATATGGATAAATTTTATGCAAGTAGAAACTTTTCTATTAAAGAAAATGGCAGGGTCATAATTTTAGCTAAAACTTTATTCTTACTTGTCGATATAAGGAGAATGAGGGTTATAAAAATTCCTGAAAATATAAAAAATGCCTATGGTAGGGATGAAAAATTGGTGGAGTTTAAAAAAATACCAATGAAAAAAAATCTGGACTATACCAAGGATATAGCAATTAGGTTAGCTGATATAGATTGCAATTATCATGTAAATAATGCTATCTATTTTGACTATATAAAAGAGATTACAAGAATTAGCGATAAGGATATTTCATATATAAATGTGGTTTATAAAAATGAAATTAGAAATAAGGATTATGTAAAAGGCTACCATAGAAGGCTGGATAAAGAAATAGACTTTGCCATTAAAAATGAAAGTGATGATAAGGTTTATACTTATGGAAGGGTGATTGCCAATGTATAAGAAAGATATTGGGAATATAGCAAATAAGGATAAGGTAATAGATTATCTAACAAAGGCTTATACTGAAAATCCTGGTAATTGGGTTATCAAATCATATATCATAGGTGAGATGGCAAAAAATATGGCAGAAAAGTTAGGACTTGATCCTGATATAGCATTTTGCATAGGATCCCTTCATAAGATAGGAAAAAGTAGGGCTGATAAGCTAGCCTACCACCTGGAAGGCTACAAAATATTAAGGGCAGACTCATATTTTTTTCCATCTAGGATAGCAATAAGCCATGGCTTTGTGATAAAAGATCTTAGCTATTACCAGGGGGATATAAATATAAGTCAAGAAGATTACGAATTTTTAAAAAAGTACTTAGGAAAAATCCAGTACAATGACTATGATAGGCTAATTCAGCTTCTACATTTCCTAGTAGAATATAAAGATTTGGAAATAGGGATAATGTTTTTAGATAAAGAAGCAGAAATGGTTAAAGATGATATTTATTTTAAGCAAAAAAAAGAAATAGATAAGATAAAAAATGATTTTGAAAAAAGGCTAGCTAATAAAATAAGTGCATATGTACCAAGTCTAAGAAATGATAAATTCCCTCTAAAC
>JAPJPH010000013.1:0-9483 GCA_030825745.1 Anaerococcus sp. | reverse complement strand
GCTTAAAACACCTACTCCTTTTAATTTATTCTTCAACAAATTCTATTTTTTCATTACTCAAACTTTTAATTCTAGCTAGGGATTTAACATCTAATCCCATATCTTCAATTACTTTTCTACCATCACTAAATGATTTTTCTATAACTATACCAACCCCAACAGGATTTGCTCCAGCTTGTCTTATAATAGCTACCATACCCTTGGCTGCTTGGCCGTTGGCTAGAAAATCATCAATCATTAGGACATTTTCACCCTCATGTAAGAAATTTTTAGAAACTATTAGCTCATTTGTTACTTGTTTAGTGAAAGAATATACACTAGAATGATAAACCTCATCTCCTGTGGTTAGGGATTGTTTTTTTCTTGCAAATACGCATTTGACCCCTAGTCTAAGAGCTGTTGCAAGAGCAGGTGCTATACCAGATGATTCTACTGTTAGTACCTTATCAATATTCTTATCTTTAAAATGTTCGGCAAATTCATCACCAATTTTTTGGATCAGTTCACAGTCTATTTGTTGGTTTAAAAATGAATCAACCTTTAAAATTTCAGGGCCGATTACAATACCTTCTTCTAGGATTTTCTCTTTTAATTCTTTCATATAAACTCCTTATGTAGATTAAGTTCGCTTTTAATAATTATAGTATATTTGTGAAAATAGTCAAAAAATCTTTGCGAAATTTAAGTCAAAAAAAGAAAAAGGGGATAGGTATAGGTAAAAGGGTATCATATATTTATGAATAGTTTAGAATTTATTAAAGATTTGATAGAGTTTATCGACAATAGTCCATTATCTTATTTTGCTGTAAAAGAAAGCATAAAAATATTAGAAGAAAATGGATATAAGAAACTGAGGGAGGATAGGCCTTGGGAGCTAGTTAAAAATGGCAAGTATTATATAAATAGAGATGGTACTAGCCTAATAGCAATAAGCCTAGGAGATGATTTAAAAGAAGGCTTTGATATAATAGGCTCTCATACAGAAAGTCCAACCTTTAAGATAAAAAGTAATCCAGAAATTTCTTCCAATTCCTATTTAAAACTAAATGTAGAAGTTTATGGGGGAATGATTCATTCAACCTGGTTAGATAGAACCCTTTCTATAGCTGGAAAGGTATGTTATAAAGAAAATGAGAAAATATCTTATAAACTAGTAAATATAAATAAAGATTTACTAACCATACCAAACCCTGCCATCCATATGAATAGGGATGCCAACAAGGGTTTTGCCTACAATCCACAAGATCACCTATACCCAATAGTTAAAACTATAAAAGCTGACCTAGGTGAAAAAGGATTTATCCAAAATCTTTTAGCTAGTGAACTTGATATAAATCCTATGGATATCTTAGATTATGACCTGGGCCTTTATGATAGACAAAAAGGAGCCATATTAAATGATAGTATCTACCAAGTTGGTAGGATAGATAACCTAGGTAGCGTTCATGCTAGCCTAAGGGCCCTTGTTGATTCTACTAGTAAAAAAACTAAGGTCCTTATATTAAATGACAACGAAGAAATAGGATCTAGGTCAAGGACAGGTGCATTTTCACCATTTTTAAAAGATAGCCTAAAGAGAATATCAACAAAAATGGGACTAAGTGATGAAGATTATTTTATAGCCTTGGCCAATTCATTTTTAATAAGTGCTGACCAGGCCCATGCAATTCATCCAAACTTTTCTTCATTTTCAGATCCAACAAATATAGTAAAAATGAATGAGGGTCTGGTAATAAAAATTGCAGCCAATGGTGCATATACTTCTAGCGTAGAGTCTAAGGCTAGGATCATTAATATAGCAGATAAGTTAGGATTAAATATCCAAACTTTCCATAATAGAAATGACAAAACAGGTGGGTCTACTATAGGTCCTATAGCAGCATCTACCCTAGGAATTAAGAGTGTGGATGTAGGAGAGCCAATTTTGGGTATGCATTCTATAAGAGAGACTGGTGGCATCAAAGATCATTATGATGCTTATCAAATATATAAACAATTTTATAAGGAGGATTAGATGGCAATAATTGAAGTATGTCTAGTGCCAATAGGAACAGGACAAACATCAGTAAGCTCATTTGTAGCAGGGGCTGAGAAAGTTTTGAAACAAGAGGGTGCAAAATTTAAACTAAACCCTATGGGAACAGTTATAGAAGCTGATCCAGAAGAAGGCTTTAGACTTGTTAGAAAAATGCAAGAAGATGTATTTTCTAAAGGATGTGATAGAGTTTATACAGTTATAAAGATGGATGAGAGAAGAGATAAAGATTCATCTATGGAGCAAAAAATAAAATCAGTTGAAGATAAACTATAATAAAAAAGCTTATTAGGAAAATGAAGTTTCCCCAAAACTTAGGTAAAACTAAGTTTTGGGGAATTTTAAACTAGAAAGCTTTTTATTTTTTAAGGTTGATCTTCTTATAGGCTGAAAAAAGTAATATTCCAAATAAGGAATTGACCAGCATGGCTATCAAAACTACTGGAAAAGTTGGAAGAAATAGATTCATTTGCTTAGTCATTGAAAGGGCCAGTAGTAAAAATAAGCTTCCACTTAAAAGGGTTCCTATAGCAAATATAAAGACAACTTTAAATACAGTATAAGAATCTTTCATTAGTTGACATATTTTAAAAATTATTAGGGCAACTATAATTTTTTCTATAAAATTTGGTATTTGACCTCCAGGAAAGTTAGTAGTTAAAGCGCTCATAACTGCTCCTGAAACACCTACTAATGTGGCTTCTTTATAATTATCTACTATCATTAAAGATATAAACATCATAGATAATAAAAAATCTGGCTTTACCCCAAAAAATATTGGAGGTATTAAAAAGTGTAATACTAATCCTAGGGCCATAAATATGGCTGGTATCGTTAAATTTCTAGTTTTCATAATAATTCCTTTCAATAATTCTTAATAAATTAAAAAGACCCACTCCAACAAGGAGCGAGTCTAACCCACGGTGCCATCCCTTTTATCAAAATAGATATCTTTGAGATACATAAATATATCCTATCCCTATAAGGTGGGAGGACCCTCAGGCTACTTTTTTTTTCACCAAAGATCTAATAGATCCATTCAAAAAGATAAATACTAAAAATTTTCATCAACCATTTTCTTTCTGCAAGTTTTATCTTTCCTACTACTTCTATATAACGACTACTATTAGTATAAATATAAAATATTTTTCTATATTTGTCAAATAATTTATCTAATTAAATAATGTATCTTACTAAAAATATAATTGCTAGTACATACACAAGTGGTGAAACTTCTTTACCCTTACCTGTTAATAACTTAATTGCAGCATAAGAAATCATACCAAATGATATACCCTCAGCTATAGAATATGTTAGAGGCATCATTAGGATTGTCATAAATGCTGGGAAAGCTTCTGAAATATCTCCAAAGTTTATATCAACTACTGTAGTTATCATGAAAAGTCCAACAGTAACTAGGGCAGCTGATGTAGCTGATGCTGGGATTACTTGAAATATTGGGAAAAAGAAAGCTGCTATAACAAAGCATCCAGCTGTTGATAGGGCAGTAAGACCAGTTCTACCTCCCTCAGCTACTCCTGATGATGATTCTACAAAGGTGGTGATTGTACTGGTTCCCACTAGGGCTCCTACTGTAGTTCCTATAGCATCTGCCAAAAGTGGTTTGCTAACATTATCTAAATTTCCATCTTCATCAAGCATATTTGCCTTTGTAGCTACTCCAGTTAATGTTCCAAGAGTATCAAAGATATCTACAAACAAAAATGAGAATAATACCGAAAACATCTCTAAAGAAAATACATTAGAAAAGTCTAGTTTAAAAGCTACCGGTGCTATAGATGGTGGGGTTGAAACTATAGAATTAGATGGAAGAGCAGTTACTCCTAAAATTAGTGAAAGGGCTGTTGAGATTAAAATACCCCATAAAAGAGCACCCTTGACATTTTTGGCAGTTAAAACAACCATTAAAATCAAACCAAAGAAAAATATAAGTCCTTCTTTATTAGTAATATCTCCTAATTGTAAACTGATTTGTCCAGGAGTTAATATTCCAGCATTTATTAGCCCTATTTCAGCTATAAACAAACCAATACCAACTGAAACTGCTTTTTTAAGGTTAATAGGAATAGAATTAAAAATTGCCTCTCTAGCCCCTACAAAGGATAAAAGTAAAAATAAAATTCCTTCAAAAAACACAGCAGTTAATGCGAATTGCCAGCTCTTACCCATCTGCATAACAACAGTATAGGTGAAGAATGCATTAAGTCCCATACCTGCTGATAGGCCAAAAGGCATATTAGCGTAAAAGGCCATAATAAGCATAGCAACTACTGATGCGATGATTGTACCTGAAAATACCGCTCCATAATCCATACCTGACTCTGAAAGAATCTGTGGGTTTACTGCTAGAATATATGACATGGTCATAAATGTAGTTATACCTGCCATAATCTCCGTTTTCTTATCTGTACCATGGGCCTTTAATTTAAAGACCCTCTCAAAAAATGATTCTTGCGCCATTTATTCCTCCTTACTTTATGATACAAGCTTATTATATACTTTAATTTGGAAAAATCACTTAGATAAGCTTTTATTTTATTAAAATCTAATTTATAATATGTATAAGGAGGATGTTTAATTTGAATTCAGTAAATATCATACAACTAATAGTAATAATAATAGGCGTTTTGATGTCGGCATTTTTCTCATCATCAGAAACTGCCCTAACTAGCCTAAATATATTTAAAATAAGACAGCTTGAAAAAAATGGAGTGGAAAATTCAAAACTTGTAAGAAAGTTAATAGAAAATATAAATAAAGTTCTTACAACAATCCTTATTGGAAATAACATAGTAAATATAGTTACTACCACAGTAGCAACAATTTTTTTTACAGATGTTATGGGCCCAAAAGGAGCTGTTATATCACCTATCATCCTAACCATAGTAGTACTTATATTTGGAGAAGTTACACCTAAAAATATCGCAACAGCAAATAGTGAAAAACTTTCTCTAAAAGTAGCAAAAACAATAAGATTTTTTGATATAATCCTAACCCCCCTATCTTTTGTTTTAGGAATTATTACAAATGCTATTACTAAATTATTTGTACCTGAATCAAATGAAAACAACCTAGTTACAGAAGAAGATTTAAAAACCATAGTAGATGTTAGTGAAGAGCAGGGAGTCCTAAACAATGAAGAAAGTGAGATGATAAATAATGTATTTGAGTTTGGAAACTCAGATGTATCAGATATCATGACAGCTAGGACAAACATGGAAGCTATATCAGTTGATATAGAAATAGATGATTTAAAAGATTTCCTAAAAAGTTCTAACCATTCGAGGATACCTGTTTATGGCAAAAATATAGATAACATAATAGGAATACTTCATATGAAAGATATGGTAAATTATCTGGCAGAGGGAAAGAAAATCGATATAAAATCAATGATTAGACCAGCCTATTATGTATATGATAATATGCATATCTTTGACCTATTTACCAACATGAGATCTGAAAATATATCCCTTGCCATAGTTATAGATGAATATGGTGGAGTAAGTGGACTAGTTAGTATAGAAGATATAGTAGAAGAGTTAGTTGGAGAAATAGATGATGAGTATGACTCAGATTATGAAAATATCAAAAAAATCAATGATAAGGAATATTTTGTAAATCCTTCAATCCACTTAAATGATTTTAACGATTACTTTAATACCCAACTAGAAGAAGATAAAAACGACTCTATCGGTGGATATGTAATAGATAAACTTTCAAAGATACCAAAATTAAATGATAGCCTAACAGAAGGCAATATGAAAATAACAGTTGTCAAGGTAGATAGATATAAAATTGAAAGAATAAAAGTAGACTTTTTGTAGGAGGTAAAGATGGAAAGTATATATATAACAGGACATAAAAATCCAGACACAGACTCAATAGTTTCAGCCCTTGCCTACGCAGATTTAAAAAATAGGCTTGGAAAAGTAAAAGCTATTCCTATTAGACTAGGTAAGCTAAACCAAGAAACAAAATTTGTCCTAGATTATTTTGAGATTAAGGCTCCAATATTAAAAGAGAGCATGAAACTTCAAATTAAAGATATAACCATAGATAGGGGAAATTCAATAGATCCATCTGTGGCAATTAGAAATGCCTGGGATATATTTCAAAAAGGAGATGCCAATTCACTAGCTGTAGTAGATTCAGACGAAAAGCTAAAGGGTATAGCCTCCCTATCAAATATCACTAGAAGCTATATGGATGTTTGGGATGATAAAATCCTTGCTAGGTCAAATACTCCAATAGATAACATAATTGATGTTTTAGCTGCAAATATCATAAATTTAGCTGATGAAGAAAGAAAATATGATGGGAAAATGACAGTTTTTGCCATAAATGATCAAGGAGAAGAAGAGCTTTTTGATGCAATTAACAAGGGTGATATCATAATTAGTGGTAATAGGTCAGATTACTTTAAATACTTACTAGATAAGGATATATCTCTTCTAATATTAACCCATGGATCACAAATGGAAGAAGATATGGTAAAACTTTATAAAGAAAAAAATATTACTGTCCTATCAACAGAATATAACTCTTTCATGACTGCTAGGTTATTACCACTAACAATACCAATAAGTCATGTTATGACTACAGAAAATTTAATTTACTTTAAGGAAGATGATAACCTAGATATAGTTAGAGAAATCATGGGTAAATCAAGATTTAGGTCATATCCTGTAGTAGATAATTCTAATAAGGTCATAGGTTCTATATCAAGATACCACCTAATATCATCAAAAAAGAAGAAGCTGATCCTAGTAGACCATAATGAAGCCAACCAATCAATAGGTGATATAGGGGATGGAGAAATAGTTGAAATTATAGACCACCATAGGGTAGCCAATATCATAACAACTGGTCCAGTATTTTTTAGAGCAGAGCCAGTAGGATCAACATCAACAATTATTTCACAGATGTATTTAGAAAGTGGTATAAGACCAAGTAAACAAATAGCAGGTATCTTGTGTGCCGCTATCATATCTGACACCCTTTTATTTAGGTCACCTACAACAACAGAAACTGACAAGAGGATCCTAGATAGGATGAGTAAAATTGCAGACCTTAATCCAGAAGAGTTTGCTGAAAAAATGTTTAGAGCAGCTACTTCCCTAAAAGGTAAAAAGGCAGTTGACCTTATAGAAGGTGATGTAAAAACCTTTAATATAGCAGGTGAAGATTTTAGAGTTGGTCAAGTAATGACTATGAATCCAGAAGAGTTAATACCTATTATGGATGAATTGAAATCTTTGATGGAGAAAAAAATCAAAGAAAAAAATGAGGTGACCTTTGTCCTAGTACTAACAGATATATTTAACGAAAAAAGTGAGCTTTTAGTAGTAGGAAAATACTTTGATGCTATAAAAGAAGAATTTGGTCAAATGACAGAAAATGGAACAATAAATGCTCCAAAAGTTCTTAGCAGAAAAAAACAAGTCATACCTAAAATAACCTCAGCAGTAGTGACTAATAAACAATAGGGTGGGTTATGGAAATATTAGACTTGTATGATAAAGATAGGTTAAAGACAGGAAAAACCTATTTAAGAGGAACAAAACAAGAAGAGGGTTTATATAGACTTATAGTTCATCTAGCTATTTTTAATAGTGATTATAAACTTTTAGCCCAGCAGAGGGTAGATAATAAAAAGCAAGGCGGAAAATGGGATATAAGTGTGGGAGGAGCATGCCAAAGTGGTGAAGATTCTTCTGTAGGGATATCTAGAGAATTAGAAGAAGAACTTGGTATAAAAATAGACTTTACAGACATAAGAGCGGCCCTTACAGTAAATTTCAACCATGGTTTTGATGACTTTTATATATTAAAAAAAGACATCAGCATTAAAGATTTGACCCTTCAAAAAAGTGAAGTCAAAGATGCAAGATATCTTTCAGAAAAAGAAGTTTTTGATTTAATGGATAGGGGAGAATTCTTTCCTTATAAAAAGACCTTCATAAAACTATTATTTGAATTAGCTAAGGATGATAGGGTAGTGGAAATTTAAATATAAAAAAACGAGCAATTGCTAGTTTAGACTTAAGACAAACTCCAAAGAAATTTGGAGTTTGTCTTAAGTTTCGGACCTATTTCCTTTAGGTTTTGTGTATGCAAATGCTTCTTTGTGTTCACCTTTGTCAAACAACCCACTTTCTGGATCTGATGTGAGTAGGTATGATTTATATTTCTCACCTACCTTATCGACAGTATGATACTGAATATTCAGTCTTTTTTATTGCAAATTTTTCTTTTGCATTTAATAGCGAATCATAACTTGCTAAGATAATAAAGTAAAATAGTTAAAGAAAAATTTGACATATGTTTTTATATATGATAATATAATTATAAGGAGGATACCCATATTTTATATTAAGTTCGGAGCTATTCGTATGGGTCAAAAATTATGAAAAATAAATTGAAAAGTATTGTGGTGACTTTGAGTGTTGGAATATGTTTTCTATTTTCAGTAGTTGTAGGAGCAAGTGGTTACGAGGATGTTGATTTCAATTTTGATTTTTCAGCTTTATCTGGTCCAAGGTATACCGTATCAGAGCGTAAAAATACCAAATCACCTGCGTATGCGTATGTTGATTATTTATCACATGGAAGAGAGTGTTTATTTAGTATAGTTTATGCTGATAATTCTAAAAGCTCATATACAGAAAAGGTACGGGTTGATGAAGCTGATATTTGGTACTGTATATCATCCAATGTTGTTGAAGATGCTGGTCCTGGTTGCTATGTTAAATTACGTGGTGATAGACAAAAAGTTGGAAGTATGCATGTATCTGGTTGGTGGTCAGCAGATTCTACTAGGTGCCAATATTAGTTTATGGGGAAAAATATTAAAAAGTACTCGATAATATCTATACTTATTATAGGTCTTGTAGTAATAGCTTCTTTTATCATAAAGGATAATAAATCTAGCGAAGAGTCCTTACACGTTGAGGAAAGAAAAAAATATGCTGAAATCGCTTCCAAGTTACTTACAGATGAAGAAAAAGGAATCCTAGAATTCATAACGAATGTAAGATATCCTAAGGGTGTATACAAATATGAATACAAGATGAAAAATGATTCATTTGATCAGTATATATTTGTTTCAGGAGATGATAGATCTCTCTATATCGACGATGGACTCTACATCTTATCTGATGGAAAGAATCATTATGTTATATCAGATAAGACTAGAAAATATAATGTAAAAGAAGTCGACAAGGAAAAAGAAGTTGCTAATGCTCCGAACGATAAAAATGAAATTGATTATAGGATGTTCTATGATGAAGATAAAAATAGGATTCCTGAGCTAAAAATTTACAAGAAAGACGATAATTATATAATCGAAACAGACAGGGGCTATAGTAAATACGATAAGGATGGAATATTAATAGAACAAGGTGGGATTTCTGGTGGAAGTAAGTATG
>JAPJPH010000175.1 GCA_030825745.1 Anaerococcus sp. | reverse complement strand
CCCAGAACGATGACACCCCTTTACCCAGTCTATCTTCTAACCAGACTCAGGCAGAAAAAGAAAAAGAAAAGGAAGATTCCTACTATCAAAAAATTGATAGCCTAGCCTTTTATTTTAATGGTGTGGGTTTTATAAAAAATGAGGATCTATCTTTATATTTATATGATAAAAAAACAGATGATTTAACTTTGATTAAAGAATTTAAAAAAGATGAGGTAATCAATGACTTTGACCTAGATGAGAATTTAGAAAATCTTATCTACCTAAAATCTAATTTTACTGATCAAAAAGTTAATACTCTAAAAGAATATATCATCTTATATAATATAGAAGAAAAGAAAGAAACTATAATCAGTAAAGAAGTTTATTCTTGCTATTGCGTTAAGTTTATAAAAGATAAAATCATCTTTGTTGCTACAGATATGAAAAAAGGTGGTATAAACGAAGACTGCTTTATCTATACCAGTGATTTTAATGGCCATATTGAAAAAATTACAGGTGATGACTTTGATCTATCCTTTGGAAACTCAATAGGAACAGATGCTAGGTATGGATCAGGTAAAACTTTTGCTATAAAGAATGATAAGCTATATTTTATTGCTACAAGCTATGAAAAATCCCAGCTATACTCTATAGACCTAGGTGGCAAGCTAGAAGTTGTAATTGACTCTAATGTAGAAGACTTTGCCCTAGCAGATGATGAAATATATTATTTTAAAAGTGGTATAGATCATTTACCAAGCCTTGGAAAAAAATCAAGTGATAAAGATTTAATAGAAACTGAAAAATTTGATGTATGTAAAATTGAAAAATTTGATTTTAAATCTAATGGTGATGAACTAACCGGTTTTGTAATTTTACCAGATGATTTTGATAAGGATAAGAAATATCCAACCATCCTTTCAGTCCATGGAGGACCAAAGACAGAATTTTCTGACATCTTCCACCATGAACACCAAATGTTGGCTAAGTCTGGTTATATAATTATCTATACCAACCCACACGGCTCATCAGGTAGGGGAGTTAAATTTTCAGATATTAGAGGAAGATATGGAGAAATAGACTTTGATGATCTAATGAACTTTACAGATCTTGCCATAGAAAAATATCCTCAAATAGATACAGAAAAAATGGCTATATATGGAGGATCTTATGGTGGGTTTATGACCAACTGGGCCATAGGTCATACAGATAGGTTTAAGGCAGCTGTTTCTCAAAGATCTATTTCAAACTGGACTAGCTTTTTTGGAGTTAGCGATATTGGATATTACTTTGCAACTGATCAAACAGGTGGAGATATCTGGGATAACTTTGATAAGATCTGGGATCTATCTCCAATCAAATATGCAAATATGGCAAAAACCCCAACCTTATTTATCCATTCGGATGAAGACTATAGGTGTCCATTAGAACAGGGACTTCAAATGTACACAAAGTTAAAATTAAATGAAGTAGATACAAAAATGTATATCTTCCATAAGGAAAATCACGAACTATCTAGGTCTGGTAAACCTAAGGCAAGAATCAAAAGATTAGAAGCCATCAAAGAATGGCTTGACAAGTATTTAGGATAATATGAAAAATAAAAATTTTAAAAACTTCATAATGAATTTTATAAATAGGCTGACTAGGCATGATATCATGACCTACTCAGCCGCCCTTTCTTTTTACTTTTTACAAGCTTCAATCCCTTTGATGATGGTTCTTATTTCAGTATCATCATATTTTTTGGAGGGTAATGAAGAAGCTATCTTCGCCTTTGTTGATTTTCTACCAGAAACAACATCGGATTTAATAATGAGGGCTGTAGATATCCTAATAGACTCGTCCCAATCAACAGCAGTAACTACCATTACAATTCTATTTGCCCTATGGTCAGCTACTTCTGGAGTAAATAAGCTAATAAATGCCATTAACCATGCATATGGACTCATTCATAAAAAACAAGCTATCAAACAAAGGATAATGAGTATATTTTTTACCCTTATTTTTATATTTTTGATAATATTTATCCTAATATTTCAAATATATGGTAAGAGTATTTTAAATGTCTTTAATGCCCAGCTAATAGATAGTCTAACCAGACATTTTAATGCCAATATCCAAAAGGCCATAGATTATATATCATCTCCTATCTTTAGGTTGATAACAGGAATTATCCCATTTTTGATAATGGCTCTAGCCCTAGGTTTATTTTATATGTTTGCCCCAAGCTCTCCATCAAATAGGATAAAACCCAAGGAAGCCTTTTTAGGAGGACTTTTTGCAACTGTAGCAATATTTATAACCACCTTTATCTACTCATATTTTATAAATAACTTTTCTAACCAGTCCCTTGTCTATGGGGCCCTAGCTGGCATTCTAGCCCTATTTATCCGGCTTTTATTAGTAGCAACCTTACTAATAATCGGGGCTGAGTTAATAGCTGCTTATAAAGAAGGGTACAAACAAAATTTTTTTGATAAAAGTATGGATGATTTGAAAAAATCATCTAGCCTTAGAGATAAGATAAATAA
>JAPJPH010000174.1 GCA_030825745.1 Anaerococcus sp. | reverse complement strand
GCTTCAGAAAGCCATAAAACTTATAGAAAGTGATGGCAAAATCCTAGATGAAAAATTTAGGGAAGACAAGGACCACCTAAAAAAGGCCTACTCTGAAAATATAATTTCTAAAAAAGCCTTTAAAAGTGAAAATGAGCAGCTAAAAAGAAAGTATGAAGATCAAAAAAGGAGATTATCCTTTAGAAATCCTGAAATATCTCTAAAAGAAGAAATTGAATCTTTAAAATCAAAGATAAAATCCCAATATAAAGACCAGATGAAACTATTAGAATCTGATAGGTCAAATGCCTACAAGTCAACCCCTATAGAGAGGGTTAAGGAAACTCCTTTAAAGGCGATTTTATCATTTATAATTCCAGGATCAGGTCAAATTTTAAATGGCCAATGGCAAAAGGGAATATTCTTTTTACTAGGGACTTTATTTATATACCTTCTAGCCATTCCCTATGCCCTAGGCTTTGGCAATTACCAAGGTGAGGGTATTAGAGGGCTAATAAGCCTGGCTGAGGGAGGTTCTAGATTATATAGGTCAATCCTCTTTATGATAGAGGGCATCCTTGCTATAGTATTTATTTTTATATCCCTAGTAATAATGATATCATCATTTAAAGATGCTAGAAAAGTAAGTGAAAATATAAAAAAGGGTATTAGAGCAAACACCTTTTATGAAACTAAAAAGGTTCTTAGAACAGAAGGATTCCCATTTGTAATAACATCCCCTGCTCTTTTAGTAATTATTTTTATAGTTATAGTACCTATTCTTACTGCTATTTTAATATCCTTTACCAATATGGATCCCCAACATCAGAACAAATTTAGCTGGGTTGGCCTAGAAAATTATCTAACCATAGCCAAGGGACAGGGTATAGCTGGTAGGTCATTTTGGAAGATATTTATATGGACTATTATATGGACATTAACTGCATCGACCCTATCCATATTCCTAGGATTTATCTTTGCTCTTTTAGTAAATAATGAAAGAGTAAGGTTTAAAAAAGTTTTTAGGACTATATACCTCTTGCCTTGGGCTATACCAGCCTTTATCACTATCATGTTTTTCTCAATCATGACCAGTAGGGGCGGGATTATTGCTACAAGCCTAAACGATTTGTTTGGACTAACACTTGATATAAAGAATAATACCATGCAAACTAGGACAGCCCTAGTATTGTTACAAGCATGGCTTGGCCATTCCTATATCTTCCTTTTAACTACAGGAGTATTACAGGCCATACCAAAGGACCTATATGAGGCAGCAAGCATAGATGGAGCCAAGGGTATCCAACAAACAATGAAAATAACCATACCCCTAGTCCTATTTCAAATAGCCCCTATGTTAATAAATCAATATACCTTTAACTTTAACAACTTTTCCATAATTTACCTATATAACCAGGGAGGACCTTTCAACCCTCAAATTTATGGAAACCTTGCAGGAAGTTCGGATATATTAATCTCATATATCTACAAACTAACCATGGATTCCCAATACCAGGCCATAGGAGCAGCTATAACAGTATTTATATCATTGATCCTTATAGTTATATCATACTTTGCCTATAGTAACTCAAAGGCCTTCAAGGAGTATTAGAATGTTTAAGAAAAGCAAAAAAACAAGTGAAAATTTATATCTTTCTGACCTAAAACCCCTTTCAACAATGGGCAGGATATTTTTGATCATAACCTATATCCTACTTATATTGTGGGCCTTAGTAATCCTAACTCCCCTTATAATAATGGTTATATCATCTTTTAATGGCAACCAAGGCCAATACATCTCCATGGGTTCAGAATTTATATTCTCCCTAGATAACTTTAAGTATCTATTTGAGAAAACTGAATTTTTAAGATGGGTTCTAAACACCCTTAAAATTGCCATAATAACCACAATCCTAACCCTAATCTTTGTATCATTTACAGGTTTTGCCTACTCTAGATTTAGATTTAAAGGGAAAAAAGCTAGTCTTATAACAATAATGCTAGTACAAATCATACCTGCCTTTGCAGGGATAACTGCCTACTATGCAATCCACTCCATAGTAAGTGGTATAGTACCAGTATTTTCAAGATCAGCCATGCTTATATTAATCTACTCAGGTGGGGCTATAGCAGCCAATACCTTTATCCTAAAAGGCTACCTAGATTCAATATCACCTGAACTAGATGAGGCGGCTAGGATAGATGGGTGTTCAAACTTACAAGTTTATAGGCTAATAATCATGCCACTAGCAAGACCTATGTTAGCAATAATAGCCCTTCAATGCTTTATAGGCCCATTTTTAGACTACATGATGCCAAAAATTTTATTGACAAACCCTAGCGATTATACCCTAGCTACAGGATTGTTTACCCTGATATCAGATGTTAGAAATATGAACCAGCCAGCCTTCGCAGCAGGAGGTTTCCTATCAGCTCTACCAGTAATGTTATTATTCTTGTTCTTGCAAGATGAGCTAGTTAGTGGACTTTCCTCAGGTGCAGTAAAGGGATAGGAGTAAAAATGAAAGTACAATTAGAAAATTTAGGAAAAAAATACGAGGGTAGGGA
>JAPJPH010000173.1 GCA_030825745.1 Anaerococcus sp. | reverse complement strand
TTTTTAACCCTGCTACAGTAATGAAATTAGTAGAAGTTATAAAAGGTATTACAACTAGCGAAGAAACAGTTAAAAAAGTTAAAGAAATTAGTGAAACAATAGGAAAAACTCCTGTAGAAGTAAAAGAGGCTCCAGGATTTGTAGTAAATAGAATCCTTATACCAATGATAAATGAAGGAATCTTTGTTTTACAAGAAGGTCTAGCTACAGCTGAAGATATAGATACAGCTATGAAACTAGGTGCAAACCATCCAATGGGACCTCTTGCATTAGCAGATTTAATTGGTTTAGATGTATGTCTATCTATAATGGATTACTTTGCAGATACTTTCAATGATCCAAAATATAGGGCAGCAGTATTACTAAGACAAAAGGTAGCAGCTGGAGAGCTAGGAAGAAAAACTGGCAAGGGCTTCTACGATTATAGTAAATAAGATATATAAGAAAATTTAAGGAGAATATAATGAGTAAAAAAGTAGTAATTGCATCAGCAGCTAGAACACCAGTTGGATCATACGGAGGAGCATTAAAGGCCCTATCAGCAAAAGATTTAGGAGTTATTGCAGCTAAAGAAGCTATAAAAAGAGCAAATATTAGTGCATCAGATATAGATGAAACAGTTTTTGGTTGTGTACTTCAAGCAGGATTAGGACAAAATGTAGCTCGTCAAATATCTATCGGAGCAGGAATCCCACAAGAAAAACCTGCCATGACATTAAATATAGTATGTGGTTCAGGTCTTAGATCAGTATCCCTAGCTGCACAAATGATTCTAGCAGGAGATGCAGAAGTTGTACTAACAGGTGGTACAGAATCAATGTCTAATGCACCATATCTTTTATCAGAAGAAAGATGGGGAGCTAGAATGGGAGATAAAAAAGCAGTTGATGAAATGCTTAAAGATGGTCTAACTGATGCTTTTGAAGGCTACCACATGGGAATAACAGCTGAAAATATAGTTGAAAAATATGGACTAACTAGAGAAGAACAAGATGAACTAGCCGCAACTAGCCAAAATAGAGCTGAAAAAGCTAGAGCTGAAGGTAGATTTAAAGATGAAATCGTACCTGTTGAAATAACAGATAGAAAAGGAAGAGTAACTGTAGTAGAAGATGATGAATATATAAAAGAAGGTGTTACTGCAGAGGGTATATCTAAATTAAGACCAGCTTTCAAAAAAGATGGATCTGTTACAGCAGCAAATGCCTCAGGTATAAACGATGGAGCTGCAGCTCTTATCGTTATGAGTGAAGAAAAAGCCAAAGAACTTGGAGTAAAACCACTAGCTACTATAGTAAGTTATGCTACAGAGGGTGTAGATCCTGCAATAATGGGAACAGGACCTATCCCAACTGTTAGAAAAGCTTTAGAAAAAGCAGGACTTGATTTAGCAGACCTAGACCTAATAGAAGCAAACGAAGCCTTTGCAGCTCAAGCACTATCAGTAATTAAAGATCTTGGTCTAAATACTGATATAGTAAATGTAAATGGTGGGGCTATAGCTATAGGACACCCAGTAGGAGCAAGTGGAGCTAGAATACTAACAACCCTACTATACGAAATGGAAAAAAGAGATTCTAAGAAGGGTCTTGCAACCTTATGTATAGGTGGCGGAATGGGTACAGCAGTTATAGTAGAAAGATAAATTACCTTTAAAAAGTGCAGCTAGTCTGCACTTTTTTTATGTCCAAAATTAAAATTAATAGATTCGAAAAACCATCTTACTTTCGGTATAATATAAGGGATTTTAAATAAAGAGGTGGACATGGATAATATTAAAATACCAGAACATGTGGCCATAATCCTAGATGGAAATGGAAGATGGGCAAAAAAAAGACTTATGCCTAGAAGCTATGGACACAAAAATGGAGCTGAAAATGTAGTTGATATTGCTCTTCATGCAAAAAATATAGGGGTAAAACATCTTACTCTCTATGCCTTTTCAACTGAAAATTGGAAAAGACCAGAAGAGGAAGTTAATTACTTAATGGATCTTATGATCAAATTTATAAATGAAAAACTTAAAAGACTTATGGAAGAAGACTGTAGACTTAATTTTTTAGGTGATTTAGAAAAATTACCTGAAAAAACAAAAAGAGCTTGCATTGATGCCCATGAAAAAACAATAAATAATAAATCATTAGATGTAAATATAGCCATAAATTATGGGGGCAGGGATGAAATAAATAACGCCATAAGAAATATTATAAAAGATGGCATAAAAGAAGATGAAATCAATGAAGATTTATTTAGATCATATCTATATACCAAGGATATGAAGGATCCCGATTTATTAATAAGACCTGGTGGGGAGTTAAGAATATCAAACTTTTTAATCTATCAACTAGCCTATAGTGAGTTTTATTTTACAGATACCCTTTGGCCAGACTTTAATGAAGATGAGTTTGACAAGGCGATTATTTCATATACTAAAAGAGATAGAAGATATGGAGGAGTTAATGAACCTAGTTAAAAGAGGCCTGGGTGGTGCAATAATATTAGCTATTCTAATAATGATAACCCTTATGGGTAGGGCAAGTCTTTTTATTGGGATACTCTTATTTTCAAT
>JAPJPH010000172.1 GCA_030825745.1 Anaerococcus sp. | reverse complement strand
CTCCTATCTAAGATAGATTTTTGTATAAGTACTATAAAAAACTTCTCTAAAGATAGTTTGGATAAGGATTTAAAATCCCTTAGATCATTAAGCTTTGATGAGGTTTTAAAAAGGGGAGAAAATTTTGATTTTGACCTAGTTTATGAAAGACTAAGAAAACTTACTGAAGATAGGTCAAATAAGATAAATAAGAAAAATGACTTAAAATCTAAGGCTTATGACCTAACTCCATGGAAAAATCTAGAAGTTGACATTAATGAGTTAAAAAAATCTGATCGATTTTTCATAACAACAGGTTCTGTTTCAGGTCAATTTTTTGATGATTTAAACAGAAGGATTGTTGAGGAAAATCTAGAAGATGCCCTAGTATCAAAGGTAAGTGAAAGAGATAAATTAGCCTACATAATAGGCCTATCAAGTGTCAAAAGCAAGCAAAAGCTTATAGACATTTTAAGAGAATTTGGATATAAGGAAGTTAATATAAAAGCTAAAGGCTTAGTAGTAGATAGCTTAAATGACCTAGATAAACAAGGCTCTAGCTTAAAAGAAGATATAAAAAATATCGAAGAAGATATAAAATCACAAGTTAAATACTTGGATGATCTTTATGTATATGATGCCTATATAGCAAATTTAAAAACAAAAGAAATGTCAGAAGAATACTTCTTAGAAACTGATACTATGAATGTTATAGAAGGATATATACCAAGGGATAAGCAAGAAAAATTCAAGGCTGATTTAAAAAAAGCCTTGGGAGATAATTTCATCCTTGATATAAAAGAAGCTGACAAAGATGATGAAAATGTACCAATCATCCTAAAAAACAATAAACTAATAGACCCATATGAAGAGATTATAAAAACTTATGCCCTACCAAAATATAATGAAATAGATCCAAGTTTTATAGTAGCCATATTTTATACTATATTTACAGGATTTATGATAGGGGATTTAGGTTATGGTCTACTAGGTGTAATTGGAACAATTTTACTACTTAAATTTAAGAATTTATCTACTAGCAGCGAAAAAATGGTGAGGCTATTTTTAAGGATATCCATATCAGCATGTGTATTTGGTGCAATATTTGGATCATTCTTTGGAGGAATTATTAAACTACCATTTGGTCTAATAGATCCAACCAAGGATATAAATACACTAATAGTAATTAGTTTAACTATAGGAGCTATATCCTTATTTACAGCCCTAGGCATAAAAGCCTTCATGCTAATTAGAGATAAAAAACCACTTGATGCAGTATTTGATGTTGGTTTTGTCTATATGGTAGTAGGTGGAGCCCTAGCCCTTGCTTTGAAAGGATCAAATATAGCAAAATGGATCATGATAGCAGGACTTGTTGGAATATTCTTATTTTCTGGTAGAAAAGAAAAAAGTCTTGGAGCTAGAATTGGATCAGGTGCCTATGAGGTATATGGTCTAACATCATGGATAGGAGATTTTGTATCCTTCCTTAGACTAATGGCCCTAGTACTATCAGGAGCCTTTGTAGCTTATTCAGTTAATTTGATAGTAGATATGGTTGGCGGTGGAGGAATAGTTGGAATTATTGGAGCAGTATTGATATTTTTAGTATTCCAATTATTTAATATGTTCCTTTCTTACCTATCAGCCTATGTACATTCACTTAGACTTATATATGTAGAAATGTTTAATAAATTTTATGAAGGCGGAGGAATTAAATTCCGCGAAATGATAAATGATACCAAGTTTGTAAAAATACTTAAAGGAGGAGAAAATGAGTAACTTTTTAGTAGAAAATGGTGGATTGATTTTTGCAGTATTAGGAGCAGCTGTAGCTGTATTTTTATCAGGTATGGGCTCTGCAAAAGGAACAGGAATGACAGGTGAGGCTACAGCAGCCCTAACAGTAGAAGAACCAGAAAAGTTTGGTAAGGCTCTTATCTTACAGCTATTACCAGGTACCCAAGGTCTATATGGCTTCGTTATAGGATTTTTCATCTACCAACAAATAATAGCTGGTAATATTGATACAGCAAAAGGTCTATACCTATTAATGGCAGGTTTACCTGTAGGAGTAGTTGGATATCACTCAGCTGTTGCCCAAGCTAAGGTAGCAGTTTCAGGTGTAAATATCCTATCTAAAAATGAGGGAGAGTTCATCAAGGGTGTAATTTATTCAGTAATGGTTGAGTTATACGCTATCCTAGGATTTGTAATCTCACTTCTACTAGTACTAAACGCATAATATTAGGATAAGATTATGAATAATCTTGATGTAATATTAGAAAATATCATAAATAAGGCTAAAGAAGAAGAAACAAGGATTTTAGATAAGGCAAAAAAAAGCGGTAAAGAAAGTCTTGATAAAAAAGTAGAATCAGCCCAAAGTGAAGCAAAAAAGATTATTGACCAGGCTAAAAAAGAAAAAGATCTAATTTTAGAAAATGAAAAAGTGTCAGCACAAAGACAGGCTCGTGATATAAATATCAGCGCCAAAAACAAGGTTATAGATGAAATCCTAAAAAAATTAGAAGAAGCCTTAAATAATATGGATAATGATACTTACAAAAAATTTGTCCTAAATGCTTTAAAAGATGCAAATA
>JAPJPH010000171.1 GCA_030825745.1 Anaerococcus sp. | reverse complement strand
TAATACTAAATTTTAAATTAAATTGATTGTCTACTTGACAAAGGTCAGTTCATTTTGTGGCTGATTTTTTATTTAGAAAATGTTTGAATTTTATATAAAAAGTAGGTAAGGTTTAGTCCTTACCTACTTGATGAAAGTATTGACATAGTCTAGTTTTTTATTTGTTTTTACTTATATTTAATATCAGTGATCCTATTAAAACTAGGGACATTCCTATGGCTAGCTTTAGTGTAAAGGCTTCTCCTAGGAGTATTACTGAAAGGATGGAGCCAAAGATTGGGATAAATAGTTTGTAGATACCAAATTCGTTGGCTGAATGATACTGCATTATCATAGTCCATATGCTAAATGATGTTGCCGATATAAAGGCTCCATAGATAATCATTAAAAGAGCAAGAGGATTTATGGCTAGGGATGATTTTTTAGTTACTAGGCCAATTATTATTAGGATGGTAGAACCTAGGAAAAATTGCAAGAGGGTTAGTAAGAAAGGATCTTGGTTTATGGATCTTTTTCTAATTATAATGCTTGATAGGGCATTAAAGCTGGTTGCTATTAGGATAAAACCCTCCCCACTTAGTTTTAAGGTGGACCCGTCACTATTTTTGCCTAGGCTAGTTATAATAACTCCCAGGGTTCCAACTACTAGGGCTATGATTGTCTTTTTGCTAATTTTATCATTTGGTATTAGTAGATAAGATAGGATGATTATTATAAAAGAGTTGGATGCTTGGATTATAGAAGATTTGACTCCAGAAGTATTTGATAGACCTATATAATAAAAGATGTACTGGAGGGTGATTTGAATTAGGGCTAGTTCTATTACTAGTTTTATGTTGATCTTCTTATATGAGTTAGAAGATTTTTTGGAAAATAGTTTGTAATAAATACTGGTTATGATACCAGCTATAAAAAATCTAATACCAGCTATGAGTATCTTTAAAGAGGTATCATCAGAACCTATATTTAGCTGGCTATAGGTTGCCTTTATGAGGGGGATAGCAGATCCCCATAGTAACATTGCGAGAAGACTAAATATAATCGCTTTTTTCTTATCCTTTAACATGTTTCCTCCATCTAAAAATCTTAGATTAAGTTTACCAAATATAGAGTTAATAAGCAATCAAAGAAGTTATTTAAAAATTTTTTATATGATAAAATATATAAGTATAAGAAAGACTTATTTATTTTGACTATCATTTATAGAAAGAGGGACTTATGAAAATATTACATGTACTAACTCAACTACCCCAAAAAACAGGATCTGGGGTGTATTTTACCAACCTTATAGACTCATTTAAAAAATTAGGGACCCAAAATGCGGCAGTTTATGGGGTGGATGACTCTTTTGATATTGATCTTGACTTAGATGATTTTAGAGAAGTTATTTATAAAAGTGATGAGCTTCCCTTTCCTATATGCGGGATGAGTGATGTAATGCCTTATGAGTCAACTGTTTATTCTAAGATGACAGATGAAGAGATTGACCTACTTTTAGAAAATTTTAGAAAAAACCTTATTGATATAAAAGAAGACTTTGATCCTGATATAGTTATTAGCCACCACCTATTCTTTGTAACAGACCTAGTTAGACAGATATTTGCTGATAAGAAGGTAGTAGGCATATCCCATGGAACTGATATTAGACAGATTAAAAAGCACCCTAGATTTTTATCAAGGTTAGGTAATATAAAAAACCTTGATGAGGTTTTGACAGTAACTAATATGGAAAATCCAACCATAATCAATGACCTTGGGGTAGATGATGGAAAAATCCACCTAGTTGGAGGTGGTTTTAATGAAGAAATTTTCTATGAGAATGATATCTTAGAGAAAAAAGATAGTATAGACCTTTTTTATGCTGGAAAGATTGTAGAAAGCAAGGGGGTCTTTGAGCTAGGTAAGTGCCTGCCTATTTTAGAAGAAAAATATTCAAATCTTAGACTTCATATAGTTGGCAAAGAAAGTGATGAAAGTAGGAGAAAACTAGAGCAGGGTTCTAATTTTTCCAAGAATTTAAAAATATATGATGCCAAAGACCAAAGAGAAATGGCAGATATCCTTAGGAAGATGGATATATTTATCCTTCCTTCTTATTTTGAGGCCCTAGGTCTAGTAGCTATAGAGGCCCTAGCCTGTCATAAACTAGTTGTGGCTAGTAGAATAGAGGGTCTTATAGAAGTTTTGTCAAAGGATATCTTAGACTCTGGGGTAATTAAATTTGTAGACTTGCCTAGGCTAAGGGATGTAGATAAACCCTACAAGGAGGATATAGATATTTATGTAAATGATCTAGCTAGGGCTATAGATGTTCAAATATCAAGGATATATGATGGTTTATTTACTGATCATATAAAAAGTGAAATCAAAAATTACTCATGGACTAGGCTAGGATCTAGAATCTTAGATCTTATAAAATAAAAAAACCATTACAAGTTGTAATGGTCTTTGATGGTTGAAATCCGTCTGATTTCAAGAGTTAAACAGAGAAAGTTGTTACTTTCCTTTTTAGTATAACAGGCAAAATCATATCTGTAAAGCTTTTCTATCTAGTATTTGTCTAAAAATAGGACTTTTAGCTAGTAGATTATAAAAAG
>JAPJPH010000170.1 GCA_030825745.1 Anaerococcus sp. | reverse complement strand
ACTATATTGCGTATATTAAAAATCACGTATTAATTTTTGGAATAATAATCTTATTTATTTCCATTTTTATTATAACTATATCATACTATGTATCTATGAGTATAGATAAGGAAAGGATTAATAATGAAAGATAAAAATAATTTTACTAAATATATAAATTATACAGGAAGAGTTGTCGCGTTTTTAGGTGCCCTTCTAGCAATTTTAAAAATAATTCCTCATAATAGTCTTATTCAATATGTATTAATAATCATCGGTATTATTATAATATTATTAAGTTCAGAATAGACCTTTTACTTTAGAAAGAGCTGTTATTGTATATAAGAATAGTAATGCATTACTAAATATAAATAAAGGGCTTAGCCTATGAACTGACCTCCTTAAGTTGGTTTTTAAGTCCAACTTTTGGGGGTCAGTACAGTCTTATCCAAGCTTAAGCTAGCTAGATTTTATTGATCTTATTATAACTTCTTATCATTTTTGTGTTGAATATAAACTAAAATCAACATAAGTATAGCAAAAATTCTCATAAAGTATCTGTAGTACCTATAAGAATTTGGAACCAAGAGCTCAACTAATAAGTATATAATAAAAATAATTATATATATGGTAATAATTTTTTTTCTAGAATTCATAATTACTCCCCATTTCATCATTTTCAATATACTAAATATTTTTATACGATGAATTTGATTTTTGTAAAGTCTGATGCTACTTTGATAAAACTCCTTTTAGGTGCTTTGTTTCTGGGGTACTCTTAAAACCTAAGCTTATGAGATTGTCTATAGATTCTTTTATTTTTCCCTTATCATATCCCTGGGCAAGGCCTGCTAGGAGCCTGTAGGTTAATAGGGAAGGGAGTTTGTAGGATAGGAGGACCCTTTTATCATTTGGGGAGATAAGGAAACATATTCAGTATCTACTAGGCTAAGACCTAGGTTTTTCGCTGAGGATACCCCTCCATTTTCTTTTTTACATAGCTTATATTTTCATGGACCTTCTTTAAAATATTAGCCAAAGGGGTATAAAATACATAAAGATAAGGAGATTTTTATGAAATTAATTTTATTAAATATTATATGTATGTGGGTAATGGATTACTTTTCAGCATCTATTTCCTTTAAATCACCAGGGACTATGATTGTTACAGCAATCATCTTAAGCCTATTAGAACTTATAATAAAGCCTATATTAACATTTTTATCCCTACCTATAAATATCCTAAGCCTGGGTCTATTTACCTTTGTAATAAATGGTTTTGTTTTCTACCTGGCCTTTAGGTTAGTTGATGGAGCCTATGTCAAAAGTTTCCCAACAGCTATTCTTTTAAGTCTTGTTATGACAATCTTATATATGCTATTAGATAAATTATTCTAAAAGTAAAAGGTATAATAATAAAAAGAGAAATAATTAGGAGGATATGATGGAAGATAGCAAGAAAAAAGAAGTATCTAAACGTGGGATATTCAATGAAGATGGGGATATAGACCTATCTAAGAGAAAGATTATCCAAGGAAATACAACAAACCTTAATGATTTTAACAACCTAAAATATACCTGGACTAGCGATTGGTATAGACAGGCTATGAACAACTTCTGGATACCAGAAGAAATCAACCTAAACCAAGATATCAAAGATTATAAAAAATTAGATGAGTATGAGAAGGCAGCCTTTGATAAGATATTATCCTTTCTAACCTACCTAGATAGTATCCAAACAGCCAACCTTCCTAACCTACAAACCTATATAACAGCAAATGAGATCAATCTTTGCCTATCTATTCAAACCTACCAAGAGTCTATCCACTCCCAGTCTTACTCATATATCCTAGATACGATCTGCTCACCAGAAGAGAGAACTAGGATTTTATACCTATGGAAAGAAGATGAGCATCTACTTAAGAGAAATGAATTTATAGGCAGACAATATAATGAGTTTTTAGAAAGTGATGATGAATTTAGATTTATGAAGGCCCTAATTGCAAATTATATCTTAGAAGGTATATATTTTTACTCAGGCTTCTCATTTTTCTATAACCTTGGTAGAAATGGCAAGATGCCAGGAACTGTCCAAGAGATTAGGTATATAAATAGGGATGAGAACACCCACCTATGGCTCTTTAGGTCTTTAATAAATGACCTTAAGAAGGAAAGACCTGACCTATTTACAGATGATCTAAAAGATTATTATAGGGATATGCTAAAAACTGGAGTAGAGCAAGAAATAGCCTGGGGCAAATATGCTATAGGAGATAATATAGCAGGATTAAATGAAAAAATGATAGAAGATTATATCAAATACCTAGGTAACCTAAGAGCCAAGGGACTTGGCCTAGATGAGCTTTATGATGGATATAAAGAAATTCCTGATTCAATGAAGTGGGTTGATGAGTACTCAGATCCAAATGCAGTAAAAACTGACTTCTTTGAAGCCAAGGTAACAGCTTATTCTAAATCATCAATAATTGAAGATGACCTATAAAATAAACCGACCTGAGCTTTGGCTAGGTCGGTTTTAGCTTGCCTTATTTTAGAGAAGCTTAGTATTCTTCGCTAGATTTTCTAATTCTTTCTGGATCTTTGAAGAAATCTTTGCTT
>JAPJPH010000169.1 GCA_030825745.1 Anaerococcus sp. | reverse complement strand
ATCCTTATTTACTACTGATCCAGCTCCTATGATGGAATTTTCACCTATCCTTACTCCAGGTAAAATTGTACTGTGGCCTCCTATCCAGACTCCATTTTCTATAGTTATTTTTCTACCGAATTCAACTCCTGTTTTTCGAATTTCTGGGTCTATGGGGTGACTTGCAGTATAGATACCGCAGTCTGGTCCTATTAGGACATCATCTCCTATTATAATCTCTGCCACATCTATGATAGAGGTGTTGTAATTTATAAAAGACCTATCACCTATAGAAATGTTATAGCCATAGTCACATCTAAAGGGAGGTACTATGGATGAGTCTCCAAAATTTTTAAAAAACTCTTTACAAAAAGCTTGGATTTCATCACGAGTAATTAGCTTATCTAACTCTCTTAGTCTCCTCCTACACCTATAAAGGTCCTCTTTTAGACATTCATCTACCATATATAATTTTTCATTTAACATATTTTCTTCTTGTATTCTCATGAGAAGACTATACTTAGGATAAATTATTTTGCAAAAATTTACTTAATGCTTGTAAAATATAATTTTTAATAATAAAATCCATAGTAACGGATTTTACGATATATTTATAGAGAGGTAATTTATGAATCAAAGATTAGACTTACTAAAGGGTCCTATTGGAAAGACCCTGATAAAATTGTCAATCCCTCTTGCCCTGACTGCCTTTATCCAAATAGCCTATGGCTTTGTAGATATGATTTTTATCTCAAGGTTAGGAACAGATGCTGTAGCAGGGGTTGGGATAGCAGGTTTTGTTTTTTGGGTAACTAACTCCCTAGTTTTAATCCCTAAAGTTGGCATGGGGGTTTTTGCCTCCCAGTCCTATGGCCATAGGGATGAGAGTGAAACTGTAAGGGTTATTAATAATGGATTTATCCAGGCCTTTTTGCTAGGAACAGGCTTTACTATTTTTGTTTTACTTATTAGAAATATATTTATAGAGGCTTATTCCTTGGGAGATTTGGCAGAGATGGCAGCCAAAGAGTATTTGTTTATAGTTGCTCTTGGGCTTATATTTTTCTTTTTAAATCCTATATTTTCTCAAAGTTTTACAGCCCTTGGAGATTCAGTAACTCCCTTTAAATCAAATGCTCTTGGTCTTATTGTCAACATGATCCTAGATCCTATGCTTATTTTTGGTCTAGGTCCCTTCTCAAGTATGGGTGTAAGAGGAGCTGCTCTAGCTACAATTTTCAGCCAATTTATGGTAAGTCTCTTATTTATCTATGCTATTATAAAAAGAGATGGACTTATAAAAAAGGCCCTTACTAGGATTGACTATAGGGGTTATTGGCAAAAAGAAATATTTAAACTAGGCCTTCCAGCTGGTCTTTTAAGTGGCTTCCATGCAAGTATATCTATGATATTAAATAGGTTTATGTCAAATTATGGATCAGTGCCAGTAGCTGTTGCATCGATAGGGGCCCAACTTGAATCT
Organism: Anaerococcus sp.; assembly: GCA_030825745.1. GTDB lineage: Bacteria > Bacillota > Clostridia > Tissierellales > Peptoniphilaceae > Anaerococcus. The sequence goes on along the minus strand of JAPJPH010000169.1, from coordinate 1,199 downwards.
ATATTATGGAATACAACTGAGGGGATCAAAGTAGGAATACAAGCCCTAGTTGGTCAAAATTATGGGGCAGGCCTTTATGAAAGAGTAGTTGAGATTATAAAAACATCCTTTAAACTAGTTTCTGATATAGGCTTTGTTGCTATGAGTGTTTTATTTATATTTAGGTTTAGACTATTTCACCTATTTACACCAGATGATAAGGAGGCTATTAAGCTTGGATCTGATTATCTTTTGATATTTTCAATGTCCCAGCTAATGATGGCCATAGAAATAGGCCTAGCTGGAGCATATAATGGGCTTTCAGATACCAAGACTCCAGCTAGTATTGGGGTTAGTATGAACCTACTAAGAATCCCCCTAGCCCTTGTACTCATGCCTTTTTTGGGGGTTCATGGAGTTTGGATAGCCATGAGCACTAGCTCCAACCTCAAGGGTTTGTTAAGTATGATATTTTTAAGAAAAAAAGTTAGGAAATTAAAGGATGGGACATATAAAAAAGCTAGCTTGTAGGCTAGCTTAGAGTCGGAAAATCCACTAATAAATCGGGTTTATCGACTCTTTTTCTATATTTATTTTAAAATATATTACTTATTAAATTTCAGAATTTTTAATTTTTTCTATATCCATAAGGTTGGCTTGATCTAATGTTAGGTTAGCCTCTTTTACTATCTCATCCCATTCACCCTTATTGTGTGGGAAGTCTTTTACTCCTATAGTTTTTATACCAGCAGATTTGGCTGCCTTTATTGCATAAAGAGCATCATCAAATAGGACTAATTGGTCTGGCTCTAGGCCATGCTTACTTATTGAATACTCCCAATATTTTTTGTCAGCCTTGGTTAGATTTGTTAGATCAGGGGTTGCAAAAAACTCAAAGTAGTCAAAAATACCAAGTCTTTTTAGAGCCATTTCAAGGAATTTAAAATCTGTTGAAGATGCAACAGACATCTTTATATCCTCTTCTTTTAATTTATCTAAAAATTCTCTGATACCAGGTTTTAACTCTAGACTATTTTTGTAAGAATCTTCTATATTAGATTTTAAATAGTCAATCACATCATCAAAGCTCATATCAGTAGCTAGGTTATCAGCTATAAAATGGCACATATCAGAAAAACTATAGGATTCTAGCTCGCCTTTTTTTTCTTTGGGTAGGTCAGATAGTTTAAAATTATATTTTTCAAAAAGTTCATCCATGG
>JAPJPH010000168.1 GCA_030825745.1 Anaerococcus sp. | reverse complement strand
CCTACCCAAGAAGTACACTTCTCACAACGGTTTTGAAGACCGCAGAGCACACCAGCTACTCATCCGCTCCCACATAAGAAATATTATAACATAAAAAAAATTTAACCGCCACATGTAGTGACGGTTATTTTTAAGCTTTTTAAAAACTAAAGCCTAGTTAAAAATAATATCCATCAATTCTTTTTTCCTTTTTGAAAAATTGGCCTCTTCTTTTATTTTTTTATCTGTAAGCTCTTCAATCTCAGTTTTTAAATCATCTGCTAGGTTTTTTTCAGCAAAGGTATAAACGGTATTATCCTCTTTTTCAATATGTTTTCTCAAAAGATTTATATAACCTGTAGTATGGCCTAGGATCCTTACTAGGTTTATATCACTCTTATCATTGTTATAAAGATCGATAGCTTTCTCTAAGTCAAAAACATGGCCACGGGCTAGGTTATGCTCAACCAGCATACCATGAGTAATTACCTTATCAGCAAGATTTCCTAGATTATCTGTCATATATTTAAATAAGATATCCTCTTCCTTTTTGTGGTGTATACCATCAGCAAACTCTCTTATAAAAGAAATAGCAGCTTTGAAAAACTCTTGGTCGATTTCTTTGGTATTTAAAATACTAACACACTCATCTTCTAATCTATCTAAAAACACCTTGATTTCTTTGTGTTCATCTATTAAAAATTCAATTGATTTCATAAATACTCCTTTATGTTTATATATTGAGTTTTACTATATTAAAATAAATATTCAAATAAAGTTAATATAATAACTAGCCAAGCTTTGGGTATAATAAATTACATAAGAAAAGATTAGAGGTGACTATGTTTTATAAAGCAAAATATATAATATTAGAAGATAGCATCCTAGAAGATGCTTTTATGGAGGTCAGTGATGGAATTATTAAAGGATTTTCCAAAAATACCCCTGACCAATACGAAGACCTAGGCCAAATCCTTGCCCCAGGTCTAGTAGATACCCATATCCATGGCTATAAGGGTGCTGATATAATGAATTGTAGGAAGGGAGATCTTGAAATAATATCAAGAGGTCTTCTAGAAACTGGGGTAACTAGCTTTCTACCTACTACCCTAACAGATAGCAAGGAAAAATTGGATAAGGCCTGTGAGATGGTAGGTCTTGAGTACAAAGAAGTAACAGGAGCCAAGGTTAGAGGCATGTTTTTAGAGGGCCCATTTTTTACAAGTAAGTATAAGGGAGCCCAAAACTCAGCCTATATGTCAGATCCTGATATAGAAAAACTAAAAACATGGAAGAAACTTTCAGATAATCTGGTAAATAAAATTGCCATAGCCCCTGAAAGGGAAAATAGTATAGACTTTATTAAAAAAGCCAATGCCATGGGAGTCAAGGTAGCCCTAGGCCACTCTGATGCTAGCTATGATAGGGCCAAAGAAGCAGTAGAGGCTGGAGCAAATATCTTTGTCCATGTATATAATGGCATGAGCCCTCTTCACCATAGAAATCCTGGTATGGTAGGAGCAGCCATGGATACTGACAGCTATGGAGAGCTAATTTGTGATGGCCACCATGTAAATCCAAGGGCTGCAAAAATCCTTATGGATCAAAAGGGTAGGGATAGGATAGCCCTCATAACAGATTGTATGGCAGCTGGTGGTATGAGTGATGGAGATTATATGCTAGGTGAACTTCCTGTAAAAGTAGAAAATGGAACGGCTAGGTTAAAAGAAGGCAATAACCTTGCAGGGTCCATATTAAAATTAAAAGATGCCATAAAAAATGTGTGTGAGTGGGATATAGCAGACATCTTTGAAGCTATCCAAATGGCAAGTTTAGTTGCTGCCAAATCAGTTGAAATAGATGATAAATGTGGAAAACTTCATGTAGGTTATGATGCAGACTTTATAATTCTAGATGATAATTTGGATTTAAAAATGACCTTCCTAAATGGGAAAAAAGTATACGAGGCATAAAAAAAATCCTAGCTAAGGAACTTCCTTGGCTAGGATTTTAAATTTTATGATGAAATATTTACATAAGTAGCAACTCCATCTTTTACTTCGATTATAAGGGCAAGACCTGAATCTTTTAGATTATTACAATAATCTAAAAACTCTTCTTCAGTAAATATCTCAGGTTCAGCAAGACCACCTACAGCTTGAAACTTAGTATTTTCATCAAGTTTAAACTGATAGGTATTATCTCCTAAGTCTTTAGAGTTATCTACATCTTCACTATTTTTCCTATAATCCATACCAGCATTTACAGTTAGGGTATTAGAATCGATAGATATTTCCTTAACTATATTTTTAATCATGCTATCTTCAGGGACTTCAGTTAGAAATGTTGATGAATAAATACCATCTTCTTGGGTAAATGACTCATTATTTTCATCGGCATTACTTTCATTATTATCATTTTCAATTGGTTCATCTTTTTGATCATCTACCTTTGTAGTATCTTCTTTCTTAGTATCATTGTCATCTTCAATTTGACTTTGATCATCTATTTCTTCTTTTTCTACTTCTTCTACACTATTTTCAACCACCTTAACTTCTTTATTTGTATCATCATTTGTACTTTCGTTAGCACAGGCTACAAAAAAGACGCTTAGGGATAGTATTGAAGCCAATTTTAATAATTTATTTTTCATATTACTCTCCTTGCCTTAATTATACCCAGTCAATATGAGAGTTAACAAATATGGGTAGAAATCGCAAAATAAAGTCATAATAAAAATTTAGAT
>JAPJPH010000012.1 GCA_030825745.1 Anaerococcus sp. | reverse complement strand
CTATACTAACTATTTAAAAAGAATAATCATATTTCAAAGAAAATTAAGGATGAGAATGGAAAAGTCTATGTAGAAAAGAAGCCTTTCTATAAAAAGCCTTTATTTATTATAATAGCAGTTATTGCTATTTTAGCAATCGCTGGAAGTTTAAATAAAGATAATTCTAACGAAAAAAGCAACAATAATACAAGCACTACTGATACAAATAATTTAAGCACAAACTCAAACACTGATAATAAAGAGCAAGAGTCTAAAAAACAAAATCAAGAAGTAACTTACGAGAGCGTTGATGTTAGTACATTAATTTATGATCTAGATAATAACGCATTAAAGTCCGAAAAACATATAAGGGAAATTATTTTGAGGTCAATGTCAATTTAAGTGTTGTAGATAGCTCGGCAAAGTATATTTCTATAACAAGTACAAGTGATGATTTTTCTTTTACAACTATAATTTGTTATCTAAAAAATGATAATCAGAAAGACATTGTTGCTGAACTAGAAAAAGGACAAAACATAAGTGTAAAAGGAAAAATCACTGATGTTGGTGAAGTTATGGGATACTCTATGAATATAGATGAGATTATCCCAAATAAGTTACACTACATACATTTTCATAAAAAATGAAGCTTTAAACAAAGCTTTATTTTTTATGTTATAAAATTATATAAATACCTGCAAACTAAGAGCATTGAACTTTTTATCAGTAATCTATCTTATTGAAATATAAGATTTATAATTTTTAGTATAGTTTATTATATACTAAGATTATGTACAATATTTTGTTACTATGGGTTAGATTTGTTTGTATATATTTGTGAAATTATATAATTATAATAACAAAACTCCCAAATCAATGTCGGGAGTTTTGTTATAGTCAAGTATCTTGATACACCTATTATTTTAATAGATTTATCTCATCTCGAAAATTTCTTTTATTTCATTTTCATTGATCCCAACCATAGCTTCTCCTAGGTCTTTTGATACTTCTAAGATAATGTCTGGATTGTCATAATTTTCTACTGCTTTAACTATAGCTTTTGCTCTTTTTTCAGGGTTTCCTGACTTAAATATTCCGCTTCCAACAAATACACCATACGCACCTAATTGCATCATTAGTGCAGCATCAGCAGGCGTTGCTACTCCTCCAGCTGATAAGTTGGCTACTGGTAATTTTTTATTATCTCTTACATATTTTAGTAAATTAATATCTACTGCTAACTCTTTAGCATATGTGAATAACTCATCGTCATTTAACACTGATATTCTTTGTATTTCTCTATTAATTTCTCTTAGGTGTCTAACAGCTTGAATAACATTTCCAGTTCCTGCTTCACCTTTTGTTCTAATCATCGCAGCCCCTTCAGATATTCTTCTAAGTGCTTCAGAAATATTTCTTGCGCCACATACAAAAGGAGTCTTAAATTTCTTTTTATCAATATGATTAAACTCATCAGCTACTGTTAAAACTTCTGATTCATCTATATAATCAATTCCCAAAGATTCTAATATTTGAGCTTCAACAAAATGACCAATTCTACACTTTGCCATTACCGGTATACTAACTGCCTTCATGATTTCTTCTATCATTTTAGGATCACTCATCCTTGATACACCACCAGCAGCTCTTATATCAGCAGGCACTCTCTCTAGTGCCATAACAGCACTTGCTCCTGCCGCTTCAGCTATTTTTGCTTGTTCAACGTTCATTACGTCCATTATTACGCGTTTTTCATATCTCTCGTTTATTTTATCAAATTCCATTGTCGTCTCCTTTTAAATCAACCGATTCCTCCCATAACAGCTCCTACTATTAATACTATTATGGACGCTATTACATAAATATATTTTGATAGAGGATAGTACCATGATTTAATTGGCTTATCAGCACCCTCATTAACTGCCTTAAATACATGATCTTTATTGTATAACCATAAAAACATTACAGCAGCCAGTACTGCTCCGAGAGGACATACATATATAGATAAAAAGTCCATCCACTGAGATACTATTGCTTGAATAGCAATGGCAACTATACAACCTATACCATGAATTAAAGCAGTTGCTAAACTTCTTTTGAAGTTAAATACTTCTTGAAGACAAGCAACAGATGTTTCATATAAATTTATAATTGAACTAATACCAGCAAATAATACGCTGACAAAAAATACAATACTAACAATCCTTCCTGCTGCCATTCCGTTTAATACATGTACTATGTGTATAAACATCAATCCTGGGCCGCCTGTATCTAATGGCGCATTTGCAGATGCCATTGCTGGGATTATAACGAAAGCAGCCATTAGCGCGGAAATAGTGCAAAATATGGTAACGTTTTTTGCAGATGATGGAATACTCTCTTTTTTACTTAAATAAGAACCGTATATAACAGTACCTGATCCAGCGACTGATAAGGAAAAGAAAGCTTGTCCAAATGCATATATCCATACTTTTGAGTCAGCCAATCCATTTAAATCAATATTAAAAATATACTCATAACCTTTTGAAGATCCTGGCAAGGTATAAATATATATAGCTAAACCAAAAAATAAAATGAATAATACAGGCATCATGACTTTGTTAACCTTTTCAATACCATTTGAAATTCCCATTGTCATAATTGCAAAACTTGCTATAATCGCTACAATAATCCACATATTTGCACCACCAGCTCTAGCGGTGTTGCTGAAAGCTTCGTTTATTGTATCAATGTTCTGTCCTAAATGAGTTAAATCACCAGTAAATGCCATAAAAGTGTATTTAAATACCCAAGCCATGACACAAGTGTATCCAATAGCCATAGCTAATGATCCGACAACTGGTATTAAACCTATAGCTTTTCCTATCTTTTCATTTCCAAATCTAAATTTAGTTGCCTTTCCAAATGCACCAATTGGGCCACTACCTGATGACCTTCCCAAGGCCATCTCAGTTACAACACCAGTTGATCCAATCAAAGCTACAAAAATAAAATAAGGTATTAAGAAAGTCATTCCACCATATTGGGAAACAAGTATAGGAAATCTCCAAATATTTCCCATTCCTACAGCTGATCCTATACAAGCAAGGATAAATCCCCACTTGCTTTGAAAGCCATCTCTATTTTGTATTTTATTTTCCATAGTAAACCTCTAAAGTTAGAAGGTCAACAGAATCTATAAAAAGATTCTGTTGATAATTCTATTTTTCTTCTTCAGTAGGTTCATAAGTCTCTAAAAATGCGTGGAAATGACGCATTGGTAAATTATGTCCCTTTGTAATTCTAATATTTGGTATAGTAGCCCTATCCTCGTATAAGGCTTTAACTGCAGCAATTACATAATCCATATGTTCTTTACTTAATTGACTTCTATTTACAGCAAATCTTACAACATTTGCTACTTCTTTTTGTTGCTCTGGTGTTTTTAGATCATATTCCATAGAATAGTTTCCAAGCTCTGCTGTTCTTATTCCATAACGTCTAATCAACTCAACAGAAAATCCTTGACCTGCAAATGTTTCAGGTGCTCTCTTATTATCAAAGAATTCGTCCATGTTTATATAAACACCATGTCCACCTGCTGGTAGTACAACGCCCTTAACTCCAGCTTTATAAAATCCTTGTGCAAGGTATTCACATTGTTTAACACGTTCTTCTAGATATTCAAATTTAGAAGCTTCATAAAGTCCTGCAGCAAGAGCCATAATATCTCTACCACTCATTCCACCGTATGAATCATTACCATAGCATGAAATTTGTTTAACTTTAAGTAGGATACCTACGTCTGTTTTAACTGATCCGTCTTCATTAAAATCTGAGAATTTTTGCCAGAATAAACCTTTATCTCTAAATGCTAAAACTCCACCCATGTTTGCGTGACCATCTTTTTTAAGAGATGCTGTAAATCCGTCACAATATGAGAACATTTCTTTAGCTATTTCATTTATAGATTTATCTGCGTATCCTTCTTCATTAACTTTTATGAAGTAAGCATTTTCTGCCCATCTAGCTGCATCAAACATATAAGGAATATCGTATTTATGGGCAATTCTTGAACATTCTCTTAAGTTTGCCATAGATACTGGTTGTCCACAAACTGTATTATTTGTTATTGTTGTATAAATTAATGGTACATTTTCTGGTCCTAGTTTTGTAATTAACTCTTCTAGTTTTTCTGTATCCATATTTCCTTTGAAAGGATTTTTTTCGTAATGTCCATTTTCAGGAACTTCCCAAAGTAACTCTTTATTGTATAAGTTTCTTGGAATTGAACCCATTTGTTTGATATTACCTTCTGTTGTATCAAAATGTCCGTTAGAAGGTATAGTATATGTTTTTCCAGGATTTCTTTGATTTAAAATATTTCTAACAAGTTCAAATAAAACTGATTCAGCAGCACGTCCTTGTTGAATAATAAATGTATTTGGTCTTTCCATTTGAGCAGATCCACCATTAAATAGACCGCCTTCATATTCACATAAATATACTTCATTCATTAATTTTTCAACATCGTTGCAATCAGTTCTTATTAAATCGATAATTTTCTTTTGATCGTTTCCTCTTTCAAATACATCTCTGAAAGTATCTAGCAATACGTAATATCCCTTATTTCTTCCGTAAGATTCATCTCCTAAGAACATTGCTGACCATTGAACATCTGTCATGGCAGTAGTTCCTGAATCAGAAAGCATGTCAATAGTTAGCATTCCTGCAGGGAAAGCGAATTCATTATAATGAGTAGCTTTTAGTGCTCTTTCTCTTTGTTCAACAGTGACATTAGCTACGTTTTTAGTAACATAGGTATAAGAATGTGGTGTAGGTACATCCAATTGGTACTTTTCCATAGTATAACCTCCATAAATCAATATAAGTTAAAGTTAATATAGAAACCCCGGTCATTAAACGAATTTAACTAGCGGACAGCATCCAAATTGAGAACCCCGGTTATCAATATTTTAGAAGACTAGCAGACGATTCTTTATGAATCCTGGTTATCGAAAATAAAAGTTTTTGATGAGCGGTCAGCACTCGGTGATATTCTAGAACTATCTATGAAATAGTTTACCTCATATAAATTTTTATGTCAAGGAAGTTCGGAAAACATTTGTATATCGTTATTTTGTTGAATGTATTTAATATTCTTATATATTCAGCTATATTCTGTTAATGACTTTACTAGATACAACAGCCCCTTCTAAATACTCTATCATTTGTTCATAGAGCATGAGGCAGGCTAGGTTTTTGTTTTGGATCAGGGTTTTTTCTGTGTTTATGGTTGCTATTTGTTCTTCTGTTATTAGAATTATAGAGTTATTTGCTATTTCTTTGACATATCTTACATTTACAAAGGCCCTATTATTATCTTTTATCTGGGTATTTCTTATTTTGCAGGGGAAAAATACGTGGTTTTGGTCTATTACGTAGGGTAGGTTTCTTTTTATTTGACTTTTCTTTTTTATGTGTTTGTCTACTATTTTCTTACTTTTCCCCTTCTTTTCATAGAGGTTTTTTAGGATTAGTTCTGGGCTTCTTTTATCTTTTATTATTTTTTCTTCTGTATACATAATTGATGATATCCCATACCCTTTAACTAGTTCAGGCATAATAGCAATTATAAAATGTTGCATTTATACCTCCTTTCAGACATTTAGAGTCTTTTTTAGACATTAAATGTACTTTTATTATATTATGAATTTTTCTATTTTTCAAGAAGAATTTTTTTATAATATAAAAGCCCTCAATTCTTTTAGGAATCAAGGGCCTTGTTTTAGCTAAACTTCTCTTGTTTTTATAACATTTTGGTACCAGTAATAACTATCTTTTTTTATTCTATTAAGTGTTCTTATATCCATATCGTCTCTATCTACATAAACTAGGCCATATCTTTTTTTAAAACCTTGGTGACTAGATAAAAGGTCAGTAAATGACCATAGGCTATAACCTAGCATCTCTACCCCATCATCAATAGCCTTAGCTAGGGCTAAGAGGTGCTCTTTTAGGTAAGCTATCCTATCTATATCAGCTACTACTCCATTTTCTTGGAGGGTATCCTTGGTTCCTAGACCATTTTCTGTAATCATTAGGGGAAGTTTGTACTTATTGTAATAGCGGTTTAGGATTATCCTAAGTCCCTTAGGATCAATGCTCGCTCCATACTTACTTTGCTCCAAACAATCATTTTGCATTAACTTGAAATATCCATAGACATTAAAGTCAACTTCATTATCCCCCTCAAATCTCATACCTTTTGGATTAGTCATATTTGATCCTATAAATTCTCCAATCAAACTCCTATAGTAATTTATAGCTAAATAATCGGGCCTTGCTAGGGGATCACTTAGGATATGGCTATCACCTTTTTCTTTTCTTATCTTTATATTCTTATCTTTAAGGTATTTTTCAAAGTAAGCAGGATATGCACCATTTACGTGGGTATCGATAAGATATTCCGTTTTTATATAATCATTCATCATGGCAGCAAAATTATCTATAGGCTTGGGTGATGATGGGTAGGTTAGGCTAGCTGATATGGCTGGAGCTACTAAACTATCTTCTATCATTTCATGGCATAGTTTAGCTACCCTTGCAAAGGCTAGGCTCATATGATAGTCCATTTGATACCTAAGCTCTTCTGCTTCTTCATAGGGTTTATCATAGATATTCACTCGCTCATCTACCCTTATCATGAGGTTTTGCTCGTTAATAATTTGAAAGTTTTTGACCCTATCGCCAAAATTTTCAAAACAGATTTTAGCATACCTAACAAAGGCATCTATGGTTTCTCGACTAGCCCAACCATAGTATTTTTCAACTAGGTCATAGGGTAGGTCAAAATGATAAAGGGTTACAACCGGAGTTATATTTTTCTCTATTAGCCTATCTATGAGTCTATTATAAAAGTCAATCCCTTTTTGGTTGATATCTCCATCCCCTGTTGGGATAATCCTGGCCCAGGATATAGAAAATCTATACATATCAAGTCCTAGCTCTGCCATTAGGTCAATATCTTCCTCCATATGGTGGTAAAAGTCGCTAGCTACCTTGGTATCTGCTTGGATATCTGATTTTTTAAATGAGTTAATATCTGCAACAGTTAGGCCCTTGCCATCCTCATCATAGGCCCCCTCTACTTGAAAAGCTGATGACCCAGCACCAAATTTAAAATCTTTTGGAAATTTCATATAAATCCCTCCTTATTCTTTAGTAACATCAGTAAATAGATAGGATAATACCATAGCACCAAAAAAAGAAACTCCTATCCCTATCAGGTAGAAGGCAAATTTTCTCATCCCAAAGCCTGCATAGGTAAAGATGGTCAAGATCCCATTATTAGCAAAGGCATCTCCAAACACTCCACCAAAACCCATAAGCCCTCCACCTATGGCTCCACTTATTATTGCAAAAATCATAGGTTTTTTATACCTAAGGTTAATTCCATAAATAACTGGCTCTGTTATTCCTACAAGGCCTGCTGATATAGCTCCACTTGCTGCTATTTGTTTAATATTCTTATCCTTACTTTTTAAAAATATACCCAAACCAGCTCCTGCTTGAGCAAAATTTGCCGCCCCTGCAAAGGCTAGGATATTTTGCATCCCTGTTAAAGCAACATCATTTAGGCCAATTGGAAGTAGGGCCCTGTGGGCACCAAAGATTACGAAAACTGCCCATAGACCTCCAACCATGGCCCCAGCAAGGGTTGGCGATAGGTTAATTAGGCTAGAATAGGCCTTTTGGATAATAAATCCTATATAGATACCTATAGGACCAACTACAATTAAACTTAAGGGAAGGATAATCAAAAGACTTAGGCCCGGTACTAAAATAAGTTGGAGCACTTCTGGAATTACTCTTTTTAAAAATCTTTCCACATAAGAGAGGATAATCACACTTAAAATAATAGGTATAACTGATTCAGTATAGGAAAATACCTTGCTAAGGCCACCTATACTAAAGGCTTGTTTAGGTATTGGTATACCTAAAAATGTAGAATTTATATCAGTTGCTGTAACCATCTGATCTATAGCCGGAAATACCAAAAAAGCACCAACCATCATGGCCACTATTTCATTACATTTTAAGGCCTTGGCTGTGGTATAACCCAAAAAAATAGGAAAAAAATAAAAAATCACCTGGCTTGCCGCAAATAATATGGTGTAGGTATCAGATGTACTTACATCTATACCCTTATTTTTCATTAATATACTAATAAGAGTCAATATTCCTTTAATCAAACCAGCTGCAGCTATGGCTGGAATAATGGGAGTAAAGATCTGGCTAATTAGGCCCATTATCTTACCTTTTTTAGCAGATGGATCTATTTTTAAACTAGTCTTGCCCCTATCCTTATCTAGTAAAAATTCTAGATGATTGTAGACTTCTTCTACCCTAGGACCTATAACTATTTGTAGCTGGCCAGATGCCCTAACTACAGATAATACTCCTTCAAGATCTTCTATAGCTTTAATATCAACACTATCATAAGACTTAACAACAAAACGTAGCCTGGTCATACAATGAGTCAGAGCAGATATATTTGAAAAACCACCTACATTCTTATAAATACTTGTGGCTAAATTTTTATTATCCATAATTTCTCCTTTAAAAATAGTCTATACATATTATATGGTATAATTAGAATTCGTAAATGATAATTATAATGGGTATATATCAAAAGAGGTGTAAGTATGAAAATAATATTAGCAGTAGATGAAAATTGGGGTATAGGCAAGGATAATGATATGCTTTTTGCCATAAAAGAAGACTTGAAACATTTTAAAGAAAGCACAACTGGGGGCATTTGTATCATGGGTAGGCAAACCTACCAGTCCATAGGTAAACCCCTAGAAAATAGAGAAAATATAGTAGTATCCACCAAAAAAGGCCTAACTATAAAAGGGGCCAAGGTTTTTAATCAAGTAAGCGAAGTCCTAGAGTATGTTAAAAATAAGGATAAGGAAGTTTTTGTTATAGGAGGGGCAAAAATAGTAGATTTATTTATTGAGTATTGCGACAAAGCTATAATAACCAAAATCCATGCCAAAAAAGATGCCGATACCTTCCTCCACAATTTTGACAAGGATGAAAACTTCGAAATAATTGAAAAATCAGAAATGAAATATGAAGATGGTTTATCATTTGAATATATAATCTACGGGAGGAAATAATGGAAAATATAGAAATATTTGTAAGCGATCACTGCCCACACTGCAAGAAGGTCACAGATGATTTTAATAATCATCCAGAAAAATATGAGGGTGCTGAATTAGTTGATATAAACGAAAGCATGTACACCCTAAAAAGATTTTTAAGATATAGGGATAAGCTTGAAGAATTTAAGCAAATAAAAGAAGATGGCAAGGTAGGAGTTCCATCTAAGGTGATAGATACTTCTAAAGTCTCATTTGATTTTTAAATTAAATAGATGAAAATTAAAAGATAAAAGCAAATTATAGGCAATTATGGATTTTACTAGCGAGAATTTTATAAGAAGAAATATAATATCAATAATAGCAACGATACTAATAGGTATAAGCATAGGCATGATGAGGGTGGTAGACTTTGGAGTAGATCCTTTTACCTCACTAATAATAGGAATAGGTAATATACTAAATACTCCCTTTAGAAACGTCTACCCAGTTATAAATGCAGGGATTTTACTACTTATATTTTTCTTAAATAGAGAAATGCTAGGTACAGGAACTTTAATAAACCTATTGCTAATAGGACCTGTAGCAGACTTTACCGCCATTTTTATAAGTGATAATATAAATCCTAATGGATTTTTCACAAGATTACTAATCCTAGCAGTAGCCCTAATAATAATGGCAATGAATGTTTCCCTATATACTAGCACAAAAATAGGAGTATCTGCCTATGATAGCCTATTTTTAACTATAAATAAAAAAAATCCCAAAATATCCCTAGGCAAAGCAAGAATAATAACAGATGCCACAAGCCTTATAGTAGGATTTTTAGGAAAGGCAACCCTAGGTATAGGTACTGTTACAAACATGCTATTTATGGGACCTATGGTAGAATTTTTTAACAATACTACCAGTAAATATATATTAGAAAAGGCAAAAATTAGTTTTGAAAAATAAATTAGTCAGGGAATGTTAAATTTCCCTGACTTTTATTTATCCAAAAATCGCATTTAGTATTACTATACTTATAAATCCTATTGCCCAAGCTAAAGTTGTTACGACAGAGTATCCTTTTAATTGTTCCTTTGCATCACTTAGGCCAAGAGATCTATTTACAACCCAAAACATCGAATCATTAAAATATGAGAAAAATACTGATCCAACGCAAGATGATAAAGTTGCAAAAACAGGAGAAATACCTAAAGCTAAGACTATTGGAGCTGATATAGATGCAGAGGTTAGCATGGCAACTGTACCTGATCCTTGAATAAATCTTATTATGGTTGATATTATGAATGGTAAAAGAAGAGGAGTTATATTCATTTTTGAAATAGATTCTGCTATTTGATTACCAACTCCTGAATCTGTAAGCACTCTTCCCAGCGCTCCACCACCACCTGTCACTAAAATTATTATGCCTGCTGCTTGTATACCTATTTCCAATTCTTTAGTAACTTTCTCTTGTGACATTCCTTTTGTTAAAGTTAAAATCGCAATTACTAATCCCGTACCTACAGCTACAATCGGGGTTCCTAAAAATGACAGTGCTGATAAAATCCCTGTTATTTCAAGACCTCTAGTTTTAGATAGTGCACCTATTATAGTATTTATCAATATTAAAACTATAGGTACCAATATAGGTAGGAAAGCTTTAAAAGTTGATGGCATATTTTCATCTTCTTCAAAAATGTATTCTCTCGTATTTTTATTATCATCTAAACTAGGTCTTATCCATTCACCATGCTCATCTGAAATTTGATATAGTTTTTTTCCATACCATCTAGCATATATTAGTGATACTATTACCATAGGTATAGCTATAACAATACCCCATAAAATAACAGAACCAACATTAGCACCATAAATCCCTGCTGCTCCAACAGGACCTGGCGTTGGTGGAACCATAGTATGAGTTATTACAAGTCCAGCTGCAAGAGCCAATCCCAAAGTAATAACTGATTTTTTTGTAACTCTGGATAAAGCTTTCGCTATAGGAAACAGCACTAAAAATCCTGAATCGCAGAAAATAGGAATTGATACCAAAAATCCTGTTATAGCCATTGCTACATCTTCTCTTCCTTTTCCAAAAATTTTTATAAAAGTAGCAGCCATTCTTTTAGCGGCATTTGAAATCTCAAATATTTGTCCCATCATTACACCAAATCCAATTATTATACCAATTGAACCAAGAGTACCTCCGAAGCCGTTAGTAACTGAAGTTATTACATCTTCCCAACTCATGCCACCAGCTATTCCTATAAATAAAGCTGTTATTATTAATGCTAAAAACGTATGAATCTTAGTTTTCATTATCAGGCCAATTAATAAAATCAGCCCAATAATTAAAGAAATAATTATTCTAGAATCTCCCATATTTCCTCCTATTTTTTGCTAAATCTAGGTCCATACTTAGCTGCAAGTTTTACCGCTTCTACCATGCTCACCTCCGATGCAATGTTTTTACCTGCGACATCATATGCTGTACCATGATCAACCGATGTTCTCAAAAATGGCATAGAATTTGTTAATGATATTGTCTTCATAAAGTTATAAGTCTTTGTAGCAATATGACCTTGATCGTGGTATAAGGATAAAACAGCGCCATATTTTCCTTGAAGTCCTTGAGCAAATACTGAATCAGCTCCAACAGGTCCTACCACATTGAATCCTCTTTTTTTAGCTTCCTCTATAGCTGGTGTTACCTCTTCAACTTCCTCATTTCCGAATAACCCATGTTCTCCAGAATGTGGATTTAGACCTGCAACTGCAAGTGTTCCCTCAACTCCTAATCTATCCATAGCCTCTGTACATCTTTCTATATAATCCAGCATTCTATCATATTTTACTTGGTCAATGGCATCTTTAAGTGATAAGTGTCTTGATAAGAAAAATACTCTAAGACCTTCTACTTCAAACATTGTTAATGGATCATGAACTCCAGAAATATCTTCAAACATTTCTGTATGTCCAATATATGGTACTTCGGCTGCTCTTAAAGCCTCCTTATTAATTGGAGATGTCGCAACAGACTCTACCTTACCCTCCATGGCAAGTTCTCCAGCTTTTCTTATATATTTGTAAGAAGCTTCACCACATTTAGCATCTACAACACCAAATTCGAAATCATCTGTGATAATTCCTAGATCAATTAAATCTATTGTACCAAACTCATATTTACCATCTTCAACATTTTCTATAACATTTATATCTAGGTTTAGCCCTGTTACTTCTAAAGCTTTTTCTAAAACAAATTTGTCACCTACTAATACTAGATTAGCTTGATCATATAGGTCTTTTACATTAAATGTTTTTGCTACTATTTCAGGACCTATTCCTGCTGGATCACCTAAAGTTACTGCAATTGTGCTTTTTTTCATTTTATTCTCCTTCATTAGTTATTCTTTGTATACAATCAACCATTACATTTTTATTTCCAACCATTCCACCCTTGCTTACTATTTTTAGCCCTGGTTTCAAGCCATTTATAATTCTTCCATAGGCTACTAGCGGTTGAATTTCTTCTCTGATTTCTATACCACCACTCATCAATTCTTCTATAACTGCTACTGTTACATCACCTCCTGAAGAAAAAATACCTGAAATCGAGTTTTCTTTTACAACAATTTCCTTACCTATCTTAGCTAGCCCCCTAGATATCATTAATGATATATCATCAATACTAACATTTTTTTCAATAGATATTTTCTTTAAATCTAATCTTTTTTCTATATTATCAGGGGTTGTTGTTACTATTATAAGTTCATTATCATCTAAATTTTTACATACTTCTTTTACTGATTTATCTATCTCTCTTATAGCACTATCTAAGTCTATTAATTTATTAGGATCTACGTTTACCTGATAGTATTTAAAACTTTTTCTTAATTCATTCATTTGATTTATTGTTACATTTGTAACGGATCCAATAATTGCTAATGCTTTTGTACTTATGCTTTCTTTTTTGTAAAGAAGTTTAGTTAGCTCTTTAGTGAACGGTCCTGGGTCTACACTAATAAAATCTACTCCACTTGCTAAACTCGCTTGCGCAATTAGTTTAATTTGGTCGTTGGTAATTGCATCAAATATTAATATGTCTTTATTTTTATTTTCTTTAATGATTTTTACCAGATTATCTAAACCTTTATCAATCTCTTCTAATAATATATTATGAATTTCTCCGTCATAATCTTTCCTGAAATTTTCAGAAACCAGATTACTTACACATGATATCTTTGGATCTTTTCCTGCATCGGTATTCATCAAAGATTTTCCATCTACAAACATGTGATCATTTATTACTATTCTTTTAGAATCAGGGAATGATGGAACACAAATAGCAAGTCTATTACCATCAAGAGCATCTTGATATCCTTTTAGTTCAGAACCTAAATTTCCTCTTAAAGTAGAATCAATTCTCTTTGAATATAAATCAATATTTTGACTTTTATATTTGTTTACTTTTTCATAAACTCTTTTATATGCATTTGTCGTATTCATAGCTCTTGAGTCTGTTGTAAAAGCTAGCACATCTATATCTTCAGGTAGATTTTCAATAGTATTAGCCGTCATACTCGCTGCTCTAAGTCCAATAGTTTTCATTAGAGCACAATTTGCATTTGCTCCAGTAAGATCATCTGCAATTATTAAAACTTTGCTCATAACTCCTCCTTTATTGATAAATAAATTTAATTTTTAATTTTTTGGAAAAATCTTCTATTAAATC
>JAPJPH010000167.1 GCA_030825745.1 Anaerococcus sp. | reverse complement strand
TAAATTCCAAAGTGTATTGTGTATTTTCTCTCTTTACTTTTAGTCCTTCATAACCCTGTGACTTGTATGCATTTACCCAGTTTTTTGCTGCGATTTCTGATGGGATGCAATATTTACCTGATAAAGATTTATATTAGATGCTTGATTCTAAATATTCTTTTACTACTTTCATTTTGAATTCTGTACTATATTTTGCCATTAAAAACTGACCTACTTTAGTTAGTTTTTAGGTCTAACTTTTGGGGGTCAGTTCATTATAAGGTCCATGTTTTTTATTGAAAAAATTAAAATATAGGTTAAGAAAACCATTGCATAAAAAAACAAATGTAGTAAAATGAAATTAAATCAGGAATGATTATTTTTTAACAAAGGAGGCAGGCTATGAAAGGTTTTGCAATGTTAGGTATAGGAAAGACAGGTTGGATAGAGAAAGATGAGCCAGAACTAGGGCCATTAGATGCGTTAGTTAAGCCAATTGCCCTAGCGCCATGTACATCTGATATACATACAGTTTGGGAGGGGGCTATAGGAGATAGGCATGATATGATCCTAGGCCATGAAGCAGCAGGTGAAATCTATAAGGTTGGTCAGTTAGTAAAAGACTTTAAGGTTGGGGATAGGGTTTTAGTTCCAGCTATAACTCCAGATTGGTCATCTCTAGCATCACAAGCAGGTTTTCCAATGCATTCAGGAGAAATGTTAGGTGGTTGGAAATTCTCTAACTTTAAAGATGGGGTATTTTCAGAATATTTCCATGTAAATGATGCTGATGCTAACCTAGCTTTAATCCCAGAAGGAGTAGATCCTATTTTAGCTCCTATGCTATCAGATATGGTTACTACAGGTTTTCATGGAGTAGAACTAGCTGAAGTTGAATTTGGTGATGAAGTTTTAGTTATAGGTATAGGCCCTGTAGGACTAATGAGTGTAGCAGGAGCAAATCTAAGAGGGGCTAGTAGAATATATGCAGTTGGAACTAGACCAAACTGTGTAGAAGCAGCTAAATTTTATGGAGCAACTGATATAATTAGTTATAAAGAAGGATCTATCTCTGAGCAAGTCCTAAAATTAACCAATGGAAGAGGTGTTGATAGGGTAATAATAGCAGGTGGAGATGTAGATACCTTTGATGAAGCTATAAAAGCCCTTAAAGCAGGCGGAAAGATCGGAAATGTAAATTATCTAGGTGGTGGAGACTATGTTAAAATCCCAAGAGTAGAATGGGGAGTAGGCATGGGCCATAAGGTAATAGCTGGAGGTCTAACACCAGGTGGAAGATTAAGAATGGAAAAGCTTGCTAAGTTAGTATCAACTGGAAAATTAGACCTATCAAAACTAGTTACCCATAAATTTAATGGTTTTGATAAGGTCGAAGATGCTCTAATGCTAATGAAAGAAAAACCAAAAGATTTAATTAAACCAGTAGTTATAGTTGCAGAAGATTTAATGGAAAAATAGATGAAAGTTTTAGTAGTATCTGGGTTTTTAGGAAGTGGAAAAACAAGGTTTATAGGAGAATTTGCAAAAAATTTCAAAAATATAGCCATCTTGGAAAATGACTATGCCAAGGCAAATATAGATAAGGATATTCTAAAAAACCAAGAACAAAAGGTCCTAGCTATAGAAGAAGGCTGTATATGTTGCAATTTAAAAAGTGATTTTGCATCTACAATTTTAACCCTAGCAAATACCTTGGATGTGGAGTATTTGATAGTAGAACCAACAGGACTTGGATTTTTATCAAAAGTATTAGACAATATTAAAAAAATTGAATATGAAAATATAAAAGTCCTAGGACCTATATGCATAGTAGACTATTATCAAATAGAAAACAACCTAAAAGAAAATAGGGAAATTTTCATAGACCAAATAAAAAACTCTTCAAATATACTACTATCAAAAATTGAAAATATCAGTAATGAAGATATAGATCATAAAGCAAATGAGCTTAGAAAATATACAAAAGCCAATATATTAAAAACTCACTATGACTCATTTGACAAGGATGATTTTAATAAACTCATAAACGAATTTGACCTTGATTTAATAGATTCTACAAACTTTAAAGAAATGGATATGGATTATTTAAGCTATAAAAATGTATCCTATAAGTCTTTCCAACAGATGGGAGTGATCTTTAATGCAATATGCCAAGAGAGATTTGGAAAAGTCCTTAGAGCAAAAGGATTTGTTAAAGTAGAAGGTAAGAGAGTAAAAATTGATATAATAAATTCTACATTCTATCTAGAAAAATATGATAAAAATGTCAAAGACAACCTAGTATTTATCGGAGATAACCTAGATAAAAATGCTTTTGATACTATGTTTAAAAAAGATAAAATAACAGCTAGGAAAATTAAGTAAGAGGGTTTTTAACCATCTCAGAGCGTCGACAAAGCTCAAAAACGCTTATCCAACTACAGAAATTTAGAAATTCTAAATCTTATGAAACTGAAAATCGCAAACTCGCTAACGCTCAGACAGTGCGATTTTCGGCCGTTTCATTTCAATTTGAATTTCTATAAATTTCTTCCGAATGGAACGCTTTATTTTGAGCTTTGTCACTTTTTCAATAATCTGATAGGGTTTTTAACCCTCTTTTTATATTAAATATTAGCGCTAACCCTTTTAGCAAATTCTTTTATATTTGCTAGGTCTTCATCGTTTGGACGGTTTTTATTTTTAGCAAAAAATTGGCTTGGACATGAAAATGTTTCTTCACATACATTAAAAC
>JAPJPH010000166.1 GCA_030825745.1 Anaerococcus sp. | reverse complement strand
AAATATTTCTAATAAGCTCTAGTACAGGACTTCTGGGCTCATTTTTGACTAAAAATTCCACCCTGACTTTTGGAAAACTTTCACTAATCTTTCCCCTTATAGTTTTTTTAAGTTTTTTATTTGTTTATAAAAAGCTTTATAAAAAAAATGTTATAAATTTTATCCTAGTGTACACCCTTTATCTGCTAATTCTAGCAATACTTTCACTAAGAAATTTAAAGGCAACATTAAATTTAAGTCTAATAGCTGAAAAATCAAAATTAGACGGGGGAGGAGTCATAGGTTGCTATCTTTCCTATTACATAACAAGTTTTATAGGAAGGCTTGGACTCTACCTTTTAGTATTTGCTATAGGTATATGTTTAATAATTAACCTATCGCCCTATACTTACAGAGAATTTTTCCTAAAAATTGGGGAAATTTTATTGCTAATAAGAGAAAAAATCAAAGGATTTTTTAATTTTATTTCTTTAAAAATTAATGAATATAAACAAGAAAGAGAACAGAAAGATAAGCTGCTTTTAAAAGATAAAGGAAGCGATAAGTATAAAGAAAAAACATCCCTAAAAGATATTGCTATAAATAATGAAGAAGACATTATTAAAAGGCCAAAAATAAAAACATTTGACTTAGATGATATAGACAAAGATGAAAAGGAATCATTTGCTAAAGTTAATAATTACAAATCTCGTCAAGTTGAAATGGGGGATTTGGATGAAAGCTTAAAAAGAGAGTTTGATTCTTATACTTATCCAGACATAAATTTTTTAGAAGATAGAAATATCGATAATACAATTGATGAGTCTGAAATTAAGAAAAAAGCTATAGCAATAGAAGAAACACTAGATTCATTTGGGATAGATGGCAAGATAGTCCAAATAGATGTTGGACCTACCATTACCTGCTATGAACTAAAACCTCAAAGAGGAGTCAAGGTTTCAAAGATTCTTAACCTATCAGATGATCTTTCATTAGCCCTTGCAACAAGTGGGATTAGAATTCTAGCTCCTATACCAGGAAAAAGTCATGTCGGTATAGAAGTTCCAAATAAAAAGAAAGAATTGGTAGGATTTAAGGAAATTATATCATCAAAATCTTTTATGAATTCCAAATACAAGATCCCTTTTGCTATGGGTAAGTCAATTTCTGGTGATATTATAGTTTCAGCTATAGAAAAAATGCCCCATCTACTAGTATCAGGGGCAACAGGATCAGGTAAGTCTGTATGTATAAATACTATAATCATGAGTATCCTGTATAAACACTCACCAAAAGATGTAAAACTTTTATTGATAGATCCAAAGGTTGTTGAGTTATCCATATATAATGGAATCCCCCACCTAATAATGCCTGTAATAACTGATCCTAAAAAAGCTTCATCATCCTTATTTTGGGGTATAAGTGAAATGGAAAAAAGATATAAACTTTTTGAAAAACACCATGTAAGAGATATCCTAGGCTATAAAAAAATAAGTGAGACAGATGATAGTATAGAAGACCTTCCTTATATAGTAATTATAATAGATGAGTTGGCTGATTTGATGATGACAGCAGCAGGGGAAGTTGAAGATTATATTACTAGATTAGCTCAAAAATCTAGGGCTTGTGGAATCCATCTTATTATAGCAACCCAAAGACCAACCGTAGATGTTATAACAGGAACAATAAAAGCTAATATACCATCCAGGATTTCCTTTGCAGTTACCAGTCAGATAGATTCTAGGACTATTTTAGATAGCCAAGGAGCAGAAAAACTGCTAGGAAAAGGTGACATGCTCTATGCATCAGCTGATTCTATGAAGCCTATTAGAATACAAGGAGCTTTTATATCTGATGATGAAGTTAGTAAGGTTGTTAGCGAAATAAAGGAAAAAAACGATAGTGATTATAATGATAGGGCAATTGAAAAGATAGAAGAAAATATTTCAAATGAAGAAATAGATGATGAGGATGAACTTTTAGATGAAGCACTAAAGGTTATTATTAATGAAAATACAGCATCTGTATCCATGCTTCAAAGAAAACTAAAGATCGGTTATGCTAGAGCTGGCAGGATTATAGACCAACTTGAGCAAAAAAACATCGTAGGTGGTTATGAGGGGTCAAAACCTAGAAAAGTATTAGTAGATAGGACCTACCTAGAAGGAGAATAAAATGAATATAGCAAATAAGATAACAATAATTAGACTTTTTATGATTCCGATATTTGTTCTTGTTTTCGCCATTAATGGGAGAGCTTCAAATATAGCTGCTATCATATTTATAATAGCATCTTTGACAGACTTTTTGGATGGATATCTAGCAAGAAGTAGAAATATAGTAACTAACTTTGGTAAATTTGCAGATCCATTGGTAGATAAGGTTTTAACCATGGCAGCTTTTATAGTTTTAGTTGAAAACTCTACAATTCCTGCTTGGCCAGTAATAATTATTATAGCAAGAGAGCTTATTATAACAGGTTTTAGGATTTTAGCTGCTGATATGGGAGTTACCATAGCTGCAAGTATGTGGGGTAAGGCAAAGACTACAAGCCAGATGATTGCCTTAGTTATGCTTTTATTAGATTCACCTAGTTTAAATCAATTTGGAATCTATGTATTTTACCTAGCAGTTATCCTAACTATAATATCTGGTCTAGATTATCTAATTAAAAATAAAAAAGTTTTAGACTTAGAAAATATTTAGGAAACTTCACCCTAGGGTGGAGTTTTTTTAAAGTATTTGACTAGGAGTATATATAATC
>JAPJPH010000165.1 GCA_030825745.1 Anaerococcus sp. | reverse complement strand
CTTCTATTTTCTCATTAACTTCTGAATTCTCTTTATTTACTTCATTTATAAAATTTTCATTAAAGTTTATAGATATATTTACATAGGATAGATAAGAGTCTAACATATTTTTAAGTCTATCTTTATCTATTTCCTTAGCTAGGTCTACATCTAATATGAGTTTGTTTTGATCCTTATAGTATAGGGCAGATTTAATAAAATAAAATCCTTCTTCAACATCTATTAAAGTGCCTAAATCAATTTTCATTATTACTACTTTCTTTTATAGCATCTTCTTTTAAAACTTCTACTAGGGTATCTACAATCTCTTCTTCTTTTACTTTTTTTATGGTCTTGCCATCTTTAAATAAAAATCCCATACCATTTGCAGCAGAAATTCCATAATCTGCTTCCTTGCTTTCTCCAGGTCCATTTACAGGACATCCCATTATAGCAACTTTAGATGAGATATCTAAACCTTCAGTTTTCTCTTCAACCTCTTTTACAATCTTAGCTAGGTCTACTGTAGTTCTAGAGCAGGTTGGACATGAAACAATATCTAGTCCATCACGTCTAAGGTTTAGGGCTTTTAGAATGGCTTTTCCTGCCTTTACTTCTTCTATAATGTCACCAGTAATTGAAACTCTAATAGTATCGCCTATCCCATCTTTTAGTAAAGAACCTATGCCTATTGATGATTTGACTAGGGCTTGGTATAAGGGACCTGCTTCTGTAACTCCCAAATGAAGCGGGTAATCAACTTCTTTAGCTAACTTTCTATATGCATCTATCATGGTATTTACATCGGATGATTTTACTGAAATTTTGATATCATAAAAGTCTAGATCTTCTAAGATCTTAACTTCTTCTAAAGCAGATGCTACTAATGAGTCTGAGTTAACTCCGCCAAACCTATCTACAATCTCTCTTGAAATAGATCCTGAGTTAACTCCTATCCTAATAGGTATATTTCTTTCTTTACATTTCTCAACTAATAATTTGACCTTATCAGATCCACCTATATTACCAGGATTATACCTTAGGCAGTCGCAGCCATTTTCTACTGCAGCTAGGGCTAGTTTATAATCAAATTGTATATCTGCAACTATAGGTAGGTTGGTCATCTCTTTAATTTTAATTAAAGCTTTGGCATCTTCCATAGAATTTATTGCTGACCTTGCTATATCACATCCTGCTTTTTCTAGGTCATTTATTTGTTTAACTACCTTATCTATATCGCTGGTTTTAGCTGTTGTCATTGATTGGATAGAAATAGGAGCATCACCTCCTACTGCAACAGCTCCTACATAAATCTTTTTACTATTTCTTCTCATTTTATCTCCTTAAAATAATGATATTATATCCTTTATTGATACTAGAAGGATTAGTCCCATAAGTACAATGAACCCTCCAATAGTAACTTTTTCTTCTATTTTTTTATTTACTTTTTTTCCTGTTATGATTTCAAAGCCTGATGTAAATAATTTAGATCCATCAAGGGCTGGTATTGGAAGCAGATTGAATACTGCTAGATTTACCGAAATATAAGCTAAGAAATAAAATAGGTTCATTACACCATTTGATGCTTGATTTCCAATTTCTTTTACTACTCCAATTGGACCTGAAAGGTTAGATACTGATACTGCTCCTGTAAATAGCTTAGCTAAAATAACAAATATCATCTTGATGTTATTTCCTGTTTCAACAAGGCCACTTGTTAGAGCTTCGATAAAGTTAGGTTTTCTAAGATTTGATATAACACCTATAACAGGTGTTCCTTGCTTTATTTCTGGTTTAATATTAAAGGTTTTTACATCCTCACCTTTATCTTTTTTCACATACACACTTACAGATTCCTTATTATTATTTTCTGAAAGTGCCTTTGCTATATCTTCAAAACTTTTTATCTCATAATCTTCTATTTTTGTTATAGTATCCCCTGCAGTAATTCCTGCTTCATAAGCTGGTGAATCTTTGACTACTTCACCTACAGTTGTAGTTGGTACTCCTCTAAAAAATGACACTATAGTAAAAACTATAAATGCTAGTATAAGATTCATAACAGGTCCTGCTAAAATAGTTAAGAATCTCTTTGACGCTGGGGCTTGATCAAAGCTTCTAGGATCATTACTTTCATCATCTTCCCCCTCCATAGCACAGTACCCTCCTATTGGTATTAGTCTTAAACTATATTGGGTCTCTCCCTTTTTTTTAGAAAATAACTTAGGTCCCATACCAACGGCAAACTCATTAACCTTTATATCAGATAATTTTGCTACTATAAAATGTCCGAATTCATGAATTAAAATCAAAAATAAGAATACTATAATAGCTATTATAATTTTACTCAATTTACACTCCTTATAATGTTGAAAATAGGTATATTATAGGGGCTAAAAATACTATAGAATCAAATCTATCAAGGATACCCCCATGGCCTGGAATTAAATTTCCAAAATCCTTGATATTCGTTTGTCTTTTTAAATAACTTGCAACTAAATCTCCTATTTGGGATAAAATAGAGGCTAGCACTGTAAATAAAATAACTTGAATGGGTGTATTAGTTAAATTATAAATATTTACATATAATAAATTTAAAATTGTAGCTCCTACAATCCCACCAATAGATCCCTCCAAGGTCTTATTAGGAGATATATGAGAAACTTTTTCTATTTTTCTCCTTCCAAAAACTGATCCAATCAAATAAGCAAAGGTATCAGTTCCCCAGGCTGTTAGGTATAAAATCCAAACAAAATTAATATCCTTTATTCTAAGTATATG
>JAPJPH010000164.1 GCA_030825745.1 Anaerococcus sp. | reverse complement strand
ATGTAGCAGAAGTCTATACAAGCACAAATGAAATTAATTATATAGAAAATGCGATTTATTATGAATAAAAAAGACCTAATCCTTTATCTAAATTCAATATACATAAATAATACCTTGATCCTAAAAATAGTAGAAGAGATTGGAGAAATAGACTTTTTTGCTATGGATAGGTCACATTTTCCATTCCTTAATGATGATACCTATAACAAAATTATAAGTAGAAAAAACCTAGAAGATTTTAAATACTATAGGCATAAGGTAGATAAAATGGGAGTTGACTATGTAACTATTCTAGATGATAGCTATCCAATAAATTTAGAGTATATAGAAGATAAACCTAGTATTCTTTACTATAAGGGAAAGCTTGATAAGAGAAAAGATAAAAATTCCATAGCCTTTGTTGGTAGCAGAAAATGCACCAATTATGGAAAGTGGGCTTGTGAAAGTTTGACTAGGGATATAGTTAAATCAGGTATAACAACAGTATCTGGTCTAGCCTATGGAATAGATGGAATATGTCATGATACAACTTTAAAAAATAAGGGAAAAAGCATAGGGGTTATAGGCTGTGGGATAGATCAAATATATCCAAAATCCAACAAGTATCTCTATCAAAAAATGGAAGAAGAGGGATTGATTCTTTCAGAGTTTCCCCTAGGAACTGCTCCAGTTGCCTTTAATTTTCCAAGAAGAAATAGGATAATATCAGGTATATCACTAGCTACAGTAGTAGTTGAAGCAAAAGAAAAATCAGGAACTATGATTACAACAAGGTTTGCCCTAGAACAAGGCAAAGAAGTATTTGCAGTTTGTGGAAATATCAATTCTATCTATTCTAAAGGATGCAATAAGCTAATCCAAGAAGGGGCAAAACTTGTAATGAATGCTCAAGATATATTAGAAGAGATGGAATATCTTTTAGAAAGTAAACAGACTATCAAAACTAAGGATTACTCTAAACTTGAAAAAGATGAGCTTTTGCTAGTAAAATATATAAATGAAAATCCTTCGATAAACTCAGATAAAATAGCAGAAGGCTTAAAAATCAACATAGAAGTAATCAATTATTTACTTACAAAATTAGAGTTAAATGATTACATAGAAAATATAGGAAATAACGAATTTGTAATAAAGGAGTGAGAATTTGGCTAAAAATTTAGTAATAGTTGAATCGCCAACTAAAGCTAAGTCAATTTCTAAAATGCTTGGTAGAAATTATAAGGTCATGGCAACCATTGGCCACCTTAGAGACCTGCCAAAAAGTAAATTTGGAGTAGACATAGAAAATGACTTTGAACCAGAATATATAAAGGTAAGGGGTAAGGCGAAAACCATAAATGAACTAAAAAAACAAGCATCAAAGGTTGATAAGGTTTATCTTGCAACAGACCCGGATAGAGAGGGAGAGGCTATTAGCTGGCACCTCCAATACTTACTTGACCTAAATCCTGAGGACAAAAATAGGGTAGAATTTCACGAAATAACCAAGGCCAATGTACTAAATGCAATAAAAAATCCTAGAAAAATAGACCAAAGTCTAGTCGATGCCCAACAAGCTAGGAGAGTAATGGATAGGATAGTGGGTTATGAGATAAGTCCTATTTTGTGGAAAAGAGTAAAAAGTGGTCTATCAGCAGGTCGTGTTCAATCTGTTGCTTTAAAGTTAGTAGTTGATAGACAAAGGGAAATAGATGCCTTTGTACCTACTGAGTATTGGACTATAACCGCCCATCACAATGTAGATGGCAAAGACTTTGAATCAAATTTCTATGGTAAAATCAATAAAAAAATGGCCATATCTAATGAAAATGGGGCCAATAAGGTTATTGATAGGATAGATAAAAATAAATTTAAAGTAATTGATATAAACAAAACCAAAAAAAGAAGAAAACCTCCAAAACCATATACCACTTCAACCCTCCAACAAGATGCATCAAATAAACTAGGCTATTCAACTAGGTATACCATGCAACTAGCTCAACAACTATTTGAGGGTATAGATATAGGAAAAGATGGTAGTGTAGGTTTAATATCATACATGAGAACAGATGCTAGTAGAATAAGCAAGGATATAGTAAACGAATCATTAAAATATATAGAAAATACTTATGGAAAAAAATATATGGGATCTGGCAACACCTACGAATGTAAGAAAAAAGGCAGCCAAGATGCCCACGAGGCCATAAGACCTACATCTATGTTTAGAGATCCTTTAAGCTTAAAAACCTATTTAACAGACCAACAATACAAATTATATAAACTGATCTACAATAGGGTGTTAGCCAGCCAAATGAGTGATTATGAATACCTATCTACTCAAATTACTTTTGATAATAACGATTTAATATTTAAATCAAGTGGGAAAATAACACTATTTGAAGGATTTAACAAAGTATACCAGTCTGATCAAAATGAAAATATACTACCAGAGCTAGAGCTAGCAGATGTAATAACAGCAAATAAAATAGATAAAGACCAACACTTTACCAACCCTCCTGCTAGATTTACAGAAGCATCCCTTGTAAAAATTCTAGAAGAATATGGGATAGGTAGACCATCAACCTATTCTGCAACCATAAACCAAATAATAAGCAGAAACTATGTTGAGCTTGAGGGTAGAAGTATATATCCAACAGAGCTTGGAAAAACTGTTAATGACTTTTTACAAGAAAACTTTGATGATGTAATAAATGTAGAATTTACTGCTGATATGGAAGATCAACTAGATAAGATAGCTGATAAAGAAAAACTATGGAAAGAAGTCCTAAGAAG
>JAPJPH010000163.1 GCA_030825745.1 Anaerococcus sp. | reverse complement strand
AAGGCTTGATACACCAACATTTGAGGTCATAATTATTATAGTATTTTTAAAGTCGACTGTTCTTCCTTGAGAATCTGTTAGTCTACCATCATCTAGGACTTGAAGAAGAATATTAAATACATCAGGATGGGCTTTCTCTATTTCATCAAATAGGATTACTGAATAAGGTTTACGTCTAACACTTTCTGTTAGTTGGCCTCCTTCTTCATATCCTACATATCCTGGGGCTGCACCTATTAGTCTAGAAACTGAGTATTTTTCCATATACTCACTCATATCTATTCTTATCATATTTCTTTCATCATCAAACATTGCTTCAGTCAATGTTTTTGCAAGTTCAGTTTTTCCTACCCCAGTTGGACCTAGAAAAATGAAAGATCCTATAGGTCTATTTTGATCTTTCAAACCACTTCTAGCCCTAATTATTGCATCTGATACTGAATTAATCGCCTCATCTTGGCCAATAACTCTTTTATGAAGAATATCAGATAGTTTTAGAATTTTGCTTCTTTCACTTTCTACTAGTTTTTTTACAGGAATATTTGTCCAGTTGCTTACTACATCTGCTATATCTTCATCTGTTACTTCTTCTTTAAGGTTTGATTCTTCTTCTTTAGAAGATTTCATTAAATCATCTAATTTTTTCTTTAGCACTTCTAATTTTCCATATTTTAACTCTGAAAGCTTTTCAAAATCATAGTTTCTTTCAGCTTCTTCTATCTCTACATTAACTGTTTCAATTTCTTCCTTGATATTTTTAACTTTATCTATAGATGATTTTTGTTCCTGCCATTTTAGAAAATCAGAGTCATATTTTGATGAAAGTTCAGCTAGTTCTTTTTCTAGGTCTTCTTTTCTCTTAATAGAATATTCGTCATCTTCTTTTTTTAATGCAGTTATTTCAATTTGAAGCTGTAATAACTTTCTTTTTTGCTCATCTAAATATGATGGCATAGTGTCTATTTCAGTTCTTACAGTTGCACATGCTTCATCCATTAGATCAATGGCCTTATCTGGTAAAAATCTATCAGTAATATATCTATTGGATAATTCTGCAGCCGCAATTACAGCACTGTCTTGAATTCTAATACCATGGTAGATCTCATATTTGTCTTTGATTCCCCTTAGAATTGATATAGTATCTTCAACACTTGGCTCGTTAACCATAACTTTTTGGAAACGACGTTCTAGAGCGCCATCCTTTTCTATATAGTTTCTATACTCATTTAAGGTTGTTGCACCTATAACCTTGATTTCTCCACGGGCTAACATAGGTTTCATGATATTTGAAGCATCCATAGCCCCATCTGATTTCCCAGCTCCTACTATAGTGTGGATTTCATCAATAAACATGATTATTTTTCCATCTGATTTTTTAACTTCTTCTATAACAGCCTTCAATCTTTCTTCAAATTGACCACGATATTTGGCTCCTGCTACTAAAGCACCCATGTCTAGAGAGAAAATAGTTCTACCTTGGATAGGTTCTGGTACATCATTATTTACTATCCTTTGAGCGAGTCCCTCTACTATTGCAGTTTTACCAACACCAGGTTGACCAATTAAAACAGGGTTATTTTTCTTACGACGGGATAATATTCTAAGGGCATTTCTAATTTCTTTATCCCTACCTATAACAGGATCTATCTTTCCTTCCTTGGCTTCTTTGGTTAGGTTTCTTCCGTATTTTTCTAATGGATTTTGAGTTTCTTCAGGATTATCATTAGTTACTTTTTGACCTTTCCTAACTTTTAGTATAGCATCTTTGAAAGATTGATAATTTATATTATATTTTTTATTTAATTCATCTAGGCTTGTTTTTTCTTTTATAAGACTTAGGTAAATATGCTCTGTTGATACAAAGCTATCTCCCATCGACTTGGCCTCATCTTCTGATTTTAGAAGGATTCTTTGGAATAATTGGTTGGGATAAATATTTGAACCACCTTGTTGAGATGGCATATTATCAATCTTATTTTCTATCTCATTTTTATATGATAAATAATCTATATCTTGACTTTTTAGTACTTGACTAACATAAGAATTGCTATCATTAATTAATGAATAAGCTAAGTGAATTTCGTTAACTTCAGGGTTAGCGTTTTTTATAGCCATTTGAGAAGACTCATTTATGGCTTGTTGTGATTTTTGTGTGAATTTGTTAATATCCATATTCTACTCCTTATGACTTAATTTTTTATAAAGTTCTTCTTCTTCTTTTGTTAAAGTTTGTGGGTTATTTATAATAAATTCTAAAAATAAATCACCCTTATTTTTCTTTCTATCTTCATACCCCCTATTTTTTAACCTAATCCTAGATCCAGATTCTATTTTTTCTGGAACCTTTACCATAAAAGAACCATTTATTGTGTCAACTTTAAGCTTGCCACCAAAGTAGGCTAACCAAGGTGTAACTGATACTTTTTTTATAAGGTTGACCCCATCTAGTCTAAGGTCTTTATCATCATCAATTACTATCCTTACTTGGATCTTAGAGTTTATATTATACTTTGCTCCATCTATTCTTATTTTGCTATTATTTCTAATTCCTTGGGGTATTTTTATCTCTATATTCTTATTACTTCCCCTATTATTTATCTGAACAGTCCTGCTAGTACCATTCATTGCTTCATCTAATGATATATGAATTTCTTTTTCAATTTTTGATTGTTTTCTTGCTCCAAATCCTTGAGTAAATCCACCATTAAAAGGATTTGATGTACTCTTATAAGAATGTTCTTTGCTATATCCACCAAATAAGGAATCAAAAAAATCTGAAAATCCAGATGAATTTGAGCTTGTATATG
>JAPJPH010000162.1 GCA_030825745.1 Anaerococcus sp. | reverse complement strand
TCTCTAATGTTAGTTTTTTGATTTATCTCAATTTCTTTAAATTCTTTGGTATCTGCTATAGAGTTTCTTGCTATATAGGCCTTTTTATAGCCTAGTCTTTCTAGTTCTTTTAGTCTTTGTTTTATCTGAGGACTCTTTTTAAGTTCTCCTGTAAGCCCAACTTCAGCTATAAATACTATTTTATCATCTACTGGTTTTTTAAATAGGGATGATGCTATGGATATCATTATGGCTAGGTTTACTGATGGCTCTGTTAGTTTTAGTCCCCCTGTAGTTTTTATGATTACGTTATACTCAAATAATTTAATCCCTGCCCTTTCTTCAAGGATGGATATTAGCGTGTTTAGATCATCTCTTCTAAGGGAATCTCCTATTCTTTGAGGATAGGGCATGAAGGATTTTGATATTAGAGATTCTATTTCTACCTCTAAAAGCCTAGAACCCTCTTTAGTGACAGTTACAGCAGAACCTTCCACTGGATTTTCTCTTTCTGTTATAAAGTAAGCACTAGGGTTATCTATTTGGACAAGTCCCTCTTCTTTCATGGAAAACAGACCAATTTCTCCCGTCCTCCCAAACCTATTTTTGCTAGTTGTTAATATTCTAAGGTCAACTTCACTATCTCCATCTAGGATAAGGACTGTATCTACCAAGTGTTCTAGGGTCCTAAGTCCTGCCATCTCTCCTTTTTTGGTCATATGACCTATCATTATGACAGCTCTTTTTCTATTAATGTCTTTGGCTATATCTACTGTAGCATTGGCTACTTCGATGGTTTGGGTAGGTGATCCTGCCTTAGAATCAAATTCTCTAAGGGCTAGGGTTTGGATAGAATCTAGAAAGATTATATCAGGATCTATTTTTTTAACCTGGTCTAAGGCTAGGTCCATGGAGTTTGTTGATAGGATCCAGATATTTTCAGATAGGCTTTTTATGATCCTATCTGCCCTAGATCTTATTTGACTCTCGCTTTCTTCTCCTGATACATATAAGACCTTAAATCCCTTATCTGCGTAGGATTTACTAAGTTGAAGTAGGAGGGTTGATTTTCCAGCTCCTGGTCTTGCAGTAAGGATAGATACACTATCTCTAACTAGACCCCCTCCTAAGACCCTATCAAATTCTTCATAGGTTGATTTTATTCTTTCTGATTCATTTACAGAAATATCCTTTAGTTTTTGGGCAGTTTTTAAGCTATTAA
Organism: Anaerococcus sp.; assembly: GCA_030825745.1. Lineage (GTDB taxonomy): Bacteria > Bacillota > Clostridia > Tissierellales > Peptoniphilaceae > Anaerococcus. The sequence continues at coordinate 1,611 of JAPJPH010000162.1, read as the reverse complement.
GTGTCTTAACTTCCGATTTTTTCTTATCAACTGTTATTTCTCTAAGGGTACCCCACTTTTTACATTCAGGACACTGGCCAGACCATAATGGCTCTATATGGCCACAGTTAGAACATTCATAGGCTTTTTTTATTTTTGCCATTACATCTTTCCTAGGGAATTATTTACTGAAAATTCACTGTAGGCTTTTTTAGGATCCCTTTTATATAAGCTCTCATATACATCCCTAGGGGTCTTTCCTTCTCTAATTAGGTTTTCTAGTCCATCTAGGTAGATCGCCTCATCTTTTAGGCTACATCTGGCCATTTCTATAAATCTAATTGCATAATTTGCTATGGTTGTATCCTTGTAGCTTGCATCTAGGCCAAACCTTTCACACCTACTTTTTAGGTTAGTTAGGCTAGCCATATCCATATCAGAAAATAGGTCATATAAGTCATTTAGGTTATCCTCATCGTAGAATAGACCTTTGATTAGGGCAACTAGGGCAAAGTTATATGGATAAGGTATCTCATCTGCCATCCTAATTTCTATATACTTTTTGGCTCTAACATCTGGAAATACAATGGATAGGGCATGGAAAATCATCTCATCTGATGAGTCCTTATCCATGATTTGTGAAAATTTAGTATCTGCCTTATAAATGTCTTCTCCATTTTCAGATATAAAGATGATATCTGTATCTAAGATTTTGGCAGCATATTTTTCATAGCTAAGGTCCTTGTCAAAGGAGAAAGGATATACTCCAGTCCTTGACCTATCGCAGTTATCCCAAATCATTTGTCTTAGGTTTCTTTTCTTATAAACTTCTCCCTCAAAGATATAGGAGTTATCAAAGATGGTATAGATAAATGGGCCTAGGGCATTGGCAACAAAATATTTTTTTCTAAAGTCATCTTCATTTGAATAATCTATAGCGCATTGTAAGGATGCGCTTCCCTTCATCATATTATGGGCATAGGCACCACCATAGGTTTTAAAGTATTGGTACATATATTTATACCTATCCTTGGGAATTATTTTTATATCATCAATTTTAGTTTTTGGTTGGTAGCCTACCATGGCCAATAACTGGTCTTTTTTGTTAAATACTTCAATAACTTCACTCATTTGTTCCTTGTAGGCTTGGTATAGGTCATGGATACTTGATTTGGCATCTAGGGCTAATTCAAATTGACTTGCAGGTTCAACTGATATGGAAAGACCATCCTTGTGAAGACCTATTAGTCTACCATTTTCAAGATGTTTTTCAAAGCCTTTTTGTGCTATTTCATTCATTGATTCTTCTATCCCACCTTCATTATAAAATGAGATAGACTCACCTGTGTTTTTGTCTATGACAAAATGTTCAGACTCAAAGCCGATTTTAAAGTCTTTTTTATCCTTTTCGCCTGATTTTATATAATTAACAATTTTTTGTATTTTTTCACTATAATTCATAAAACTTCCTTTAAATTAAACTACTATCATTATACAACAAGTGGGAGTTTTTGTTTAATAAGATATAATATTTACATGAATTATGGATATTTAACTACAGAAATTGGCATAATCAAGGTTACTTGTGATAGCAAAGTTAAGAAAATACAATTGGTAAGGCAAAGATTAGAT
>JAPJPH010000161.1 GCA_030825745.1 Anaerococcus sp. | reverse complement strand
ATTTGACCACTTAGGTTTATATCAAGTAAGTAATTTTGAAATAGTTTTTTTCTAATGTCATCAAAACTAGGGTCACTCGTTGTTACTAAAAGAATCATTATCTCACCAGTCCTATGAGCCTTTCTAACTACCAAGTGACGTAAGAAACCCTCTTTAGTTTTTTTATGATAAAATTTAGTTTTCTTTCTTCTAAAATAATCTTGGACTGCTAACCTAATTATATTAAAGTCTTCATCTATAATATTGCATGATTTTGTATCTACAATTTCATAAAACCTATTTTTCCTATGTAAGCCTAAGACTAATTCTCCTCCCTTTGTAAAATCTCCGAAGGTGTATTCCATCTTATTCCTATAACCTTTTAATCTAGCTGATCTATTGATAGGTATTTGGTTATCGTAGGTTATATTATTTTCCTCAAATAAATCTTTAATTAACTTTTGTTTTATCATCAGTTCTGTTTCATATCCTAATTTTTGGTAGGCACATCCCCCACATATACTAGGATTTAAACAAGTGTCTTCGTTATTTTCAAAGGTTGAATTTTCTAAAAGCTCAATATATTTTGCTTTAACTTTATCCTTATTAGACCTTTTAGACTTTACCCTTACACTCTGACCTATAATACCACCTTTAAATTCTATCTTTCTTCCATCTTCTAAATATCCCCCAGATATATTAGGGTATTTCATATATTTAATTTCTACATCATAATTCTTGCTTTTTCTCATCATTACTCCAAAAGTCATTAATTTTATTGTTAAAATCTTCGCTGTTATTTATTATTGTTATATCTTTCCAATGTTTTGGAAAAAGATTCCTATATTTAAAATTATTATACCTATCATCTAAAAGATATATGACTCCCTTATCTGTATCAGTTCTGATAACCCTGCCTACTGCTTGAAGTACTTTATTTATTCCTGGATAGGTATATGAATAGTCAAATCCACTTAAGTTTTCTTTATCAAAGTGCTCTTTTATTAAATTTCTTTCAAAAGAGACTCCTGGCATGCCAACAGATATAATCATAGATCCTATAAGTCTATCACCTATTAGGTCTATGCCCTCTGAAAATACACCACCTAGAACTATAAACCCTGTGAGTGCCCTATCATTATTAAATTTTTTTAAAAATCTAGATCTTTTAATAGGATCCATTATTCTTTCTTGGCTTATAATTTCATCTTCATAATTGTCATTATAGTATTTATAAACCTCTTCTAAATAAGTAAACGAAGGAAAGAAAATAAAATAGTTACCTCTTTTTGAATTTATGAATTCATGGATACATTCTGATATTCTACCTACATTTGAGGATCTATCCTTATACCTAGTTGATATATTCTTACTTAGGATAAGAAGTTTGTCCGGGTTAAAGGGTGAGTCTAGGCTCAATTTTTTACTATCTTTTGCTCCTAACATTTTTTTAAAAAATCCTATTGGTGATAGGGTTGCTGAGAAAAAAATAGTGGATATTGAATAATCATATTTATTTTTAAGAACACCCGATGGATCTATACAAATTATCTCAAATACTATATCAGTATTATCTTTGCTGATTACATTATAAAATCCAGTCCTAAACTCATCAGAAATACGTAAATACCTATAAATTAGAAAGTAAAGGTCTAGGACTTTTTCATAGTCCTTATCATTTTGTCTTTTTATAAGATAAACTTCTAGGGAATCTGATAAATTTTTTAGGTAGTCATCTATTTTATTTAAGTGGTCCTTACTATAATATCTATCAGTTTTCAAATAAGTATTTGCTAGGGTGTCAAAATATTGGATGATTATGTCCAGTTTATTAATTATTTTTTTATCTAATTTTTTATCTAGTATATCTGATATTTTCATAAATGAGGATTTTCTTAGGGATATAGAGTACATATCCCTTGCTCTTTCTAGTAGGTTATGAGCCTCATCTATAAGAAATACGAATCTTTGAGGATTTTCATCAAAAAATCGTCTTAGGTATACATTAGGATCAAATATATAGTTGTAATCACATATTATTAAATCTGAATATGTTGCTAGATCAAGTTCAAATTCTAAAGGACAGACCCTATATTTTTCAGCATAACTTCTTATGGTTTCAAAATCAAAGGTTGTCTTTGTAGATAAAATATCTTTTAATGCATCATTAACCCTATCATAGTGTCCCTTGGCATATGGACAATCTACTGGATTACATTTTACTTTGTCATTTAGACAAATTTTCTCCTTTGATGTTATTTCTAATGTTTTTATAACAAGACCCTTAGCTTCTAACATTTTAATGGTATCTAGGGCTGATTTTCCTGTTGTTTGTTTGCTAGTTAGGTAAAAAATTTTATCAGTCAGACCCTCACCTAGGGATTTTATTGCAGGAAATAAAGAAGATATTGTTTTACCAATACCTGTTGGAGCATCTATCAAAAGATTTTTCTTATCAAGGATTGATTTATATATGGCAAGACTCATCTGTCTTTGACCCATTCTATAGGAGGCAAATGGAAAGTCTATTTTTTTTGATGAGTCATCTCTTAGCTTTATATTATTATTTAATATCAAGGATAGGTCTAGGTATTTTTCTAAAAGCCCATGATAAAACTCTTTTAAATCTATAGTTTTAAATTCTTTCCTGAATGTTTTTATTTTATATTCACTAGTTTCAACATAGGTTAAGATTATTGATATATTATCAAGTTTATTATCCAAGGCAAAAAAATAAGCGTAACACTTAGCCTGGGCCCAATGAAGATTGTTATTACCATCTATGTCATCTAAACTTTTGCTTGTAGATTTTATTTCATCAACAATGTATGTATCACCATCTTTTATAATACCA
>JAPJPH010000011.1 GCA_030825745.1 Anaerococcus sp. | reverse complement strand
ATAGATTAGTCTAATTTTAATTAATTAGACTGTCTACTTTGGAGGTATCATATCAGTATGCTGCCTTATTTATATGTTTATTTTCTAATAACCTTAGATATTTCACCAAGTACTAATGGGATTAGGGCTAGTACTAGGACTGGTATCCATTCCCAGCTTAGGGATACTACTTCAAAAAGGTCCCTTAAGAATGGTACATACATAACTACTAGTAAAAGTATAAAGGATAGGATAGTAGCTTTTACTAGGTTAGGATTTGAGAAAAATCCTAGTTTTTTAAGGGTGTATTTCTCACTTCTTATTGAAAATGCCCTTAGTAGTTCGCTTGTAATAAGGGTAGCAAATACCATAGTGTGGGCTCCCTCTATACTATCAGGGAATATCCAGTTTAGCCCTATAATATAGGCTGCTAGGACAGCTATAGTTATAAAGGTTGACTGAAGGATGAGGTTGATTTTGGTTTTTCCTGATATGATGCTTGCACTAGGATCTCTAGGATCTTCTTCCATGATGCCAGGTTCTGCTGGTTCTACACCTAGGGCTAGGGCTGGGAAGGCATCTGTTACTAGGTTTAGCCATAAAAGCTGGATAGGGGTTAGAGGACTTGGTAGGCCAAATAGGATTGATAAAAATACTATGGCAACCTCTGCTATATTACATGATAGGAGGAAGGATACAAACTTTTTGATATTTGCAAAGATTACTCTTCCTTCTTCTACAGCATTTACTATGGTTGCAAAGTTATCATCTACAAGGATCATATCTGCAGTATCCTTGGCTACATCTGTTCCAGTTATACCCATTGATATACCTATATCAGCATTTTTAATGGCTGGAGCATCATTTACTCCATCACCTGTCATGGCTACTACTTCACCATTTTGCTCTAGGGCCTTTACTAGTTGGACCTTATTTTCAGGTGATACCCTGGCAAAGATCCTCTTAGTTTTTACTATCTCACGGATCTCTTCTTCGCTTTTATCATTTAGCTCAGAGCCTTGCATGGCTTGGTCCCTACTTTGGGCTATTCCAAGGTCTTTGGCTATGGCTAGGGCAGTTTCAAAGTAATCACCTGTTATCATGATTACATCTATACCTGAGTTATGACATTCCTTTACTGCAGCCTTGGCTTCTGGCCTAGGTGGGTCTATCATTCCAGTAAGTCCTACAAAGACCATATCATATTCTACATTTTCAGATTCTAATTCATCTGGGATTTGATCAAATACCTTAAAGGCATAGGCCATTACACGAAGGGCTTGTTTAGCTAGGTCGTTGTTTTTATCGCTTATCTGATTCTTTAGCTCATCTGTAAATTCTACTATCTCACCATCTAATAATATCTTAGCTGAATTTCCTATAACAACATCAGGAGCTCCCTTGGTTAGGGCGTAGTTTTTACCATCTAGGTTATGGAAGGTTGTCATCATCTTCCTGGTTGAGTCAAATGGAATTTCATCTATCCTAGGATATTTCTCATTTAAATCCTCTTGGATGATATTCCATTTTTCTGCAAAGGTAAGCATAGCTCCTTCTGTAGGGTCACCTGTTATTGAATAACTTTCACCCTCACGAGTTAGGTTAGCATCATTACATAGACTTGCTATAGTCATTAGGAATTTGATTTGCTTATTATCATCTATGACTTGGCCTTTATCATCTCTAATATCACCCTTTGGCTCATATCCACTACCTTCAACTTCAAATTCTGTGCCTGAGGTATAGGCCTTGGTTATGGTCATTTCATTTTGAGTTAGGGTACCTGTCTTATCTGAACAAATAACTGTAGTTGAACCTAGAGTTTCAACAGAAAGTAGGTTTTTTACTATGGCCTTTCTTTCAACCATCCTATTCATACCAATAGATAATACTATAGTTACTACTGCTGTAAGTCCTTCAGGTATTGCAGCAACTGCTAGGGATACTGCTACCATGAAGTTTTCTAGTAGGGACATATTTGATCTAAAGTAACCTACTACAAATACTAGGATACATACCACTATAACTAATATGGCAAGCATTTTTGATAGTTTCTTTAATTGTCTTTGTAAAGGTGTATCCTTATCTTCAACACTATCAAGGCTAGTTGCTATCTTTCCTATTTCTGTATCATGGCCTGTTTGGGTTATTAGACCCTTTCCATGACCATAGGTCACTATGGATGAAGAAAAGGCAAAGTTTTCTCTATCTCCAATTCCAACATCTTCATTAACTTCTATTTTTGAGTCTTTTTCTACTGCTACAGATTCTCCTGTTAGGGATGATTCATCTATTTTTAGGTTAGATGATTCTATTAATCTCATATCAGCTGGGATGATATCTCCAGTTTCAAGGATTACTATATCTCCTGGTACTAGTTCGTCTGCTTTTACTTTTTTTCTAGATCCATCCCTAAGGACAGTTGCCTCAGGCGAGCTCATCTTTTGTAGGGCGGCTACTGAATCTTCTGCCCTTCCTTCTTGGATGATAGACATTATAGCATTGATAACTACTATGGCTATTATTATCACACATTCTACCACATCACCTGTAAAGGCTGATATAATAGCAGCTACAATTAGTAAAATAACCATAGGGTCTGCTATCTGCTCTATGATTTTTTTAGCAAGTGATTTTTTATTTGATGATTCTATGATGTTTCTACCATATTTTTCCAAACGAGCACTTGCATCTTGAGCACTTAGACCACGGCTAGTATCACTGTCATACTTTTTAACTACATCCTTTATACTTCCTTTGTAGTCCATAATTCCTCCATTTAATTATTGCAAAATGAATAAAAAAAGACTTTTGGCAGAAGAATCCTGCCAAAAGTCTTGCCACCAACTTTGGTTTATTTAACCGGGATAAATCCGTTTTGACGATTAAATAATTGGGCTACTCCCTTTTGCTACATACATTATATAGCAAATTTTCCTAAAGGCAATTATTTTTGTATATATTCCTTTAATAGGTTAAATAACCCCTCTAGGGCACTTACATGACTTCTCTCATAACCATGGCTTGCAGCAACTCCTGCCCCAACTAGGGCATGTCTATAATCGTGGTCACTGGCTATAGCAGCTGAGGCGTCTGACCCATAATATGGATATATATCTAGGCCGTATTTTATACCAATACTTTCTGCACTAGCTACTAGCTCGTTTGTAAAATCATAGTTATATGGTCCAGATGAGTCTTTGGCACATATTGACACATAGGTTTCATCACAGGTTAGATCATCATAAACAACTCCCATATCAACTGCTAACATATCAACTATTCCACTAGGTTCTCCACTAGCTGCTCCATGGCCTACTTCTTCATATACTGTAAACATCATATATAGGGGACGATTTATTTTTATATTTTTTTCTTTTATTTCTTTGGCTAGGGCTATTAAAACACCAGCTGAGGCCTTATCATCTATGTGTCTAGATTTAACAAAACCATTGTCTATCCTAAATCTAGGATCTAGGGATATAAAGTCTCCAGCAGATATACCAAGTTTTTCAGTCTCTTCTTTAGAATTAGTAATAGCATCTATTACAACTTCCATATTTGTATCATCTCTTTTTAACTCTTTTGGGTCAGATGATCCATGGACTGCTGGCTCGTTTAGCCTAACTACTCCTGTAAATTTTTCTCCTTTTCTAGTATGGATGGTTACATTTTCAAATTCTACATAGTTTAGAGGAAAACCTCCCAGACTTGTTACCCTTAATCTACCATTAGATTTTATACTCCTTACCATAAGGCCTAGGGTATCTACGTGGGCTGATAGTAAAAGCCCGTTGCTATCTCCCTTAACTACAGGAACTATGACATTGCCCTTGTTTGTTTGGTAGGGTTTATAGCCAAGTTTTTCAAATTCATCCATTAGGTATTTTTCAGCAAGCTTGGTATAACCTGTTGGTGATGGGGTTTCTACCAAATCTTTTATATAAGCTGTTATAGTATCTATCATTATTTATCTCCTTTTTAGTTAGATTCTTTTATATCATGAATATTATTTAGGCAAAGACATAGGGCAATAAGCTCTAAGCTAAAGGATTCATCAACTACCTCTAGTTTATAGGAATCAGCAAGGCTTAACATCCTGCTTACCCTTCCTACAAGGGTCTTATCCTTGTAAATATCAAAGTCAAAGTCTAAAAAATTTCCCCTAAGACTTAGCCTTCCATCTTCCATTATAACATCGATAGAGGTTTTAAATAAGGCTGGATTTTCTTTTATTTCTAAACTTGACCCATCACTTAAGCTTATATTGTATGTAGGTAGGAAGCTTATAAGCTTCCTATTAATTGTCATTAGGACATTTCTACTAGTATCACTTACCTTGGCTTTATAGCCAAGAAAGGCAAAATCCTGGTCTACATAAAGGACTGGGTTTTTATCATCATCTAAGATAGGATAGTGATCAGTTATTTTAAAAAATTTTTCTTTTAGATAGTAAGTTTTCATATATATTCCTTCCTATATAATCTTAAAGGCTTAACGGCCTCCTCCGCCGCCTCCACCAAAGCTTCCTCCACCACCTGAAAAGCTGGTAGATCCACCAGAACCAGCACTATTAAATGATGATCCAGGACCAACAGAAGATGTTAGGTGGGATGAGTAGGAATTGGCCATGCTAAGAGTATTTAGGTTATAAAATGAGTTAAGCTCGTAGTCTGGATAGGTCTTGGCTAGATTTTTAAATACCTTCTCGCTTATACCAAAAAGGGCCGCATAGATTAGGTAATAATCCCAGATCTTTACTTCTTTTACATCCCTTTCCTCAATTAGTGAATAGTCTTCTAGATAATTTTTAAATTTAATTAAATTTTCATAAAGGCTAATACCCTTATCTGAAAACTCCTTAACCTTTTTAGTTTTACCGAATAGCTTTATTTTTTTAGGGATTTCTTTTTCTATGATATATCCCTCATTTTTTAGGCCATCCATAGCATTTTTTTCTATATTATCAAAAAACTCATTACCTTCTTCTCTATTTTTCCTAAAGTATTTTTCTATATTCTTATTTGATATATAGCCATCATCACTATAGATTACGGATGAATCTAATATATCGAAGAATTCTTTTTCACTTTTTCCCATTGTTTCTGGGACTTTTAAAACCTTTATTTTAGATTCCTTTCCAAAAAATTTCTTTTCTTCTTTTATTTCTATATATCCCTCATAGATCCATTTTAGGATAAGGGCATTTATAAGGTTAGAAAGATTATATTTGTAAGGATCTGCCTTAGATATAGGGTAAGTTAAGTTTTCTATATATGAGCCATAGGGGATATCCCTATAGTATTCTTCTTTTAATTCTTTAGGTTTTTTAAGGGCCTTATCATTATATAGACTAGTTGTATTACATTTTTTAACCATCCAAAGAAATAGTGCTATGATAAGGCCAAAAATCGCAATTATAAAACTTGTTATACTTAGAAAGCCTATAAAAAACCCTCTAGGGGTAAGGGAAGACTCATCTTTAGATATATTTCCCTCATTTTCCTGCCAGTCAGAATCTTTTACAGCCTGGTTGGCATAATCATTAAAGTTTTTATCTTCCCTGTAGGAGGTGGCAAAACTTCCCTTAGGAAATTTTAGCATAATGGTTGCATAGTCTACATCACCACTTGATTTTAATATTATATCTCCATCAACATTTTTGATATCACCAATTAGACCAAAGCCCCACATCTTAACATTATCTCCCATGGAGCTAGGAGTTGATATTTTGATATTTATACTTTCAGGCTTAGGGTCAAAGTTAGATCCTACAAAGTTAAAAAATACCATATCAGCATCATTTAGACCTATTACTAAGGGGTCTATCTTATAACTTAGCTCATATGTGTTTTTTGAAAACTCAGAGATCCCCCAGGCTAGCTCTACTGCATCATCTTCATCAACTCTTCCATACTTATAGGATTTTTGATCAAAGGATTTATCTATGTCCCAAGGACTAACTTGTGTAAAATCCTTGCCATTTGACCTTAGGGTAAAATCTCTTATTTTTAAACCCCTTAGGTTTTCTATTCTCTTATATCTTTCTGTATAATCCCTGTTATCTTCGTTTATGACCCAGGTTTCTTTAACATCAGCAACTCCCTTTTCATCTATATTTACACTCATGTCTATGCTAGTAAAATCATCAGCATAAATTATGCTAGGTGTTAGAAATATAGTTATGATAAGAAAGATGCTAGTTAAAAAAGTCCTTGACCTTTTACTGGATTTTCTCATTTATTTATCCTCTAAATCTAGGTGCATCCATGGATTGCTCAGTATTTTCAAAGTAGGATTTTTCACTTTGGTTAAAAATACCTGCAAATATATTTGCTGGGAAGGTCTTTATTTTTCTATTATATTTTGTAACTGTATCATTATAAATCATCCTTAGATGACGGATCTTATCTTCATGGTTATCAATAGAATCCATTGTTTTTTGGTATATTTCACTGGTTTTAAGATTAGGATAATTTTCAGCCACTGCATAAAATCCGGATAGGGCCTTTTGGAAGTTTTTTTGATCCTCCTCAACTTCTCTTACACTAGAGTTTCTATCAACTCCTGTCCTATTAGCTGTTATTTTATCAAAGGCAGCTACTTCAAATTCTTTATAGTCCTTACTCATATCTATTAGGTTATTTAAAGCATCCCACCTTGCTTGAAGACCGGTTGCTATTTGACCCATAGCATTACTTACCATTTCATCTAGCCTTATAAAGCTGTTGTAGGTAGCTATAGCATATATCGCTACTAGGACTAGTAGGATAAGTAAAATTATTAATATCATAATATTCCTCCAATTATATATTATTATTTATTTTTTACTTATATACCCAGTTTATAGAGGCAACTAAGATTTTTTGACAAAGATTTTATGAAAGGATAAAATTGACGTAGTTAGAAAAATTTAGCTTTTAATATTTGCTTTGAAAGGAGGATAAGTTGGGGAAAATGCTAAAGAAAGTCCTTAATAAGGCAAGCCTAAACCCGGCTTTAGTTCTTACATTAGGTTTTTTAGTCCTCATTAGTGTAGGGGGGATTTTACTTCACCAAGGCTTTGCAACAAATAGTGGAGAGAAAACCAGACTTATTGATTCATTTTTTGTAGCAGCAAGTGCCTCTTGTGTAACAGGCTTGTCTCCTGTAAATACCCTGGAGCATTGGAATATAATTGGTCAATTAATAATAATAACCCTAATCCAAATAGGTGGTCTTGGGGTAATGAGTCTAGCGACCCTAATTGCTCTTATCTTTAGAAAGAAGATAGGTCATAGGTCTAGAAAAATAATTAAAGAATCCTTAAATGTTGATACAATGGAGGGGATGATAAAACTCTTTAAATATGTACTTATATTTACCCTGGTTGTTGAACTTATAGGGGCAGTGTTACTTTCTATAAGATTTATCCCAGAGTTTGGCTTAGTTAAGGGAATTCATTATTCATTATTTCATAGTATATCATCATATTGTAATGCTGGTTTTGATATTTTAGGAGATTCCTTATACCCATATAGGGCAGATGCTTTAGTAAATATAACCATAATGTTTCTTGTAATTTCAGGAGGCCTTGGTTTTATGGTCACTAGTGAATTATTCGAGGGCAAGAGATTTAGAGATTTATCTAACCACTCCAAGGTTGTTATTGTAACAACAATAATCCTACTAATAGGTGGAGCCCTAGGATTTTTCATCCTTGAAAATTTTGATGGGGGAGTATTGGAAAATGAGAGCATAAAAGATTCTATTATAATATCATTTTTCCAATCTACTTCAGCTAGAACTGCAGGATTTTATTCTGTAGATCTATCAAAGATAAAGGATTCTACAGCCCTTTTACTAATGGGTCTTATGTTTATAGGTGGATCTCCAGGATCAACTGCTGGTGGTATAAAAACTACAACTATAGCTGTTTTAGCCCTATCTACCATCTCCCTAATAAAAAATGAGAGAGAGCCTATAGTTTTTAAAAAGCACTTGGGAAGTGATACAATAAAAAAAGCCTTGGCTATATTTTCAATATCATTATTTATGCTTATATTAGTAACCTTTATAATAAGTATAACAGATAAATTTGCCATGATAGATATCCTCTATGAGGTAACATCAGCCCTAGCAACAGTTGGTGCTAGCAAGGGAATTACTGCCCATCTTTCAATTATAGCTAAGGTGCTTATAGGTTTTTGTATGTTCCTAGGTAGGGTTGGTCCTATGACTATGGCCTTTGCCTTTGGTTTGGAAAATAAAAACAATTTGATTAGATACCCAGAAATGTATATAGGTATAGGTTAGGAGAAAAATATGGAAAAAAGTGTAATAGTACTAGGGTTAGGTAGATTTGGTTCTGCTGTAGCAAAAAAATTATTTGATTTAGGCTGCTATGTAACAGCTGTTGACAAGGATTATGAGAAAGTAGAGAAAGTTTCAACCTATGTAACAAACTCTATTCAGGCAGATATTACAGATGAAGATGCTCTAAAACAAATTGGAGTAAAAGATTATGATGTAGCAATAATTGCGACAGGATCTGACCTTGAAGCATCAATAGAGGCTACACTAATATGTAAGGATCATAACATAGAAAAAATTATAGCCAAGGCTGCTAACCAGTCCCATGCTAGGATTTTAAAAAAAATTGGGGCAAATCAAATAGTATACCCGGAATTAGATACAGGTGATAGACTAGCAAGGTCTATAGCTGGATCAAACGTATTGGAGATGATCCAATTTTCAGACGATTTTTCTCTAATACAGATTAAGGCCCACAAAAAATGGCTTGGCAAGAGTCTTATTGATTTAGATTTTAGAAATAAATACAAGATGAATGTAGTTGCCATCGAAAGAGATGGGCTTATGCATATGCCTGATGAAACTAACTGGGTCTTAGAAGAAGAAGATGAGCTTTTATTAATGGGCTATAACGAAGATGCCAAGGCAATAGAAGATGTAGAGGATTGATAATAGTTAATAAAAACTTGATAAAGATTATCAATTACCTAACATATTTTTTAGCTTCCATAAAATAATTTTAAATACCATTGACATATCTTTCTTTACGTGGTAAAATTTAAAAAACTTTAAGGAGTGCTAAATGATTAAGATAAAAAACCTATTAAATTCACACGATCTAACAAAAGAAGACTTATTTGAAATTGTTGATTTAGCTAATGAAATAATTAAGAGTCCCAAAGACTTTTCTCATATTTGTGATGGAAAGCTATTAGGGGCTCTTTTTTTTGAGCCATCAACTAGGACCAGACTATCCTTTGAGTCAGCTATGGCAAGACTTGGAGGATCTGTAGTAGGATTTACCGATGCAGGGGTATCATCAACTACCAAAGGAGAATCCCTAGCTGATACCATAAAAACAGTAAGCCAATATGCAGATATAATAGCCATGAGACATCCCCAAGAAGGAGCTGCCTACCTAGCTAGCTTTGCTGCAGATTGTCCTATAATAAATGCTGGAGATGGGGGTCACCAACATCCAACTCAAACCCTAACAGATGTCCTAACCATAAGCCAATATAAGGATAGCCTAGGTGGTCATACCATAGGGCTTGTAGGAGACTTAAAATATGGAAGAACAGTTCATTCCCTAATTAAGGTTATGAATATGTTTGAGGATAACAAATTTGTTTTAATATCACCAGAAGAATTAAAATTGCCATCTTATGTTAAAGAAGAAGTTTTTGATCAGAATTCATCATATGTAGAAGCTAGTAACCTAGATGATGTAATAGCAGACCTAGATATTCTCTATATGACCAGGATCCAAAAAGAAAGATTCTTCTCAACTAGCCAATATACTAGACTAAAAGATTCCTATGTCCTAGATAATGAAAAATTAAAGATGGCCAAGGATGATATGATAATTCTTCACCCTCTACCAAGAGTCAATGAAATAGCAACGGAAGTAGATAAAGACCCAAGGGCAGTTTACTTTAAGCAAGTAAAATATGGTATGTATGTAAGAATGGCACTAATCATAAAATTATTGGAGGCAAACAATGCTTGAGATTACAAGTTTAAAAAATGGAATAGTAATAGATCATATAAAGGCAGGTAAGGGATTAAAGATATTTAACCTCCTTGCCCTAGATAACATAGAAGATGAAGTAGCCCTTATCCTAAAGGCTGACTCTAAGGTCATGGGCAAAAAAGACATCATAAAGATAGAAAACATAGATGATTTAAACCTAGATGCAGTATCTATCATAGATCCAACTGCAACCATAAACATAATAAAAGATGAAAGGGTTATAGAAAAGAAAAACCTAGAGCTACCAGAAAAAATAGAGAGCATCCTAACTTGTCAAAATCCTAAGTGTGTATCTACATCAGAAAGATCAGTAACATCTAGGTTTGACCTAATAAATAGGGAAGAGAAAATCTATAAGTGTGCCTACTGTGGTCATACCTACGATGTGGAAGAATAAATGAAAAAGATATTTAAAAATGCCTATGCCATTGATGATATAGACATATCTAGTAAGGACATCTATGTCAAAGATGGAATTATAGTAGATGAATTTGAAAAAGATGATGATACTGAAGTAATTGATTGTGAAAACCTAACCCTCTTGCCAGCCTTTACTGACCTACATGTCCACTTTAGAGACCCAGGCTTTACCTACAAGGAAGATCTAAAAACAGGATCTCTAGCAGCCCTTAAGGGAGGCTACACATCAGTATTACTTATGGGAAATACTAACCCTATAGTATCAAGTAAAGAAGTCTACTTTGATATCAAAAAAAGGGCAGCTGAGCTTGAGCTTATAGATATAGAGCAAGTCTATACCATAACCAAAGACCTAGATGGCAAAACTCTAGATCACCTAGATGATCTTCCAGAATCTGTAAAATTTATATCAGATGATGGTAGGGGGGTAGACAATGATTTTATAATGTATGAAGCCATGCTAAAAGCCAAGGACCTTGGGGTGAATATGAGCCTTCATGAAGAACTTAGAAATGTATCTAAGTTTGACTATGAAATAGCCGAAGATGCCATGACTATTAGGGACTGCTATTACTCATATAAACTAGATGTCCCTATCCACCTAGCCCATGTTTCAACTAGGGGGGCAATAACAGCCATAAAATACTTTAAAGACCTAGGGGCCCCTATAACTTGTGAGGTAACTCCCCACCACCTAAAATTTGCTGATAAGTCAAATAAAGAATATAGGGTAAACCCTCCAATAAGGACAGAGTGTGATAGAAAAACACTAATAGAAATGATAAAAAATAAAACAGTAGATGCTATATCAACAGACCACGCTCCCCACAGTAGCGATGATAAGAAAAAAGGAGCACCTGGTTTTATAGGCATAGAAACAGCCTTTTCTACTTGTTATGAGGTTTTAGTAAAAACAGGAGAAATCTCCTTAAATGACCTAGTAAGAATTATGGCAACAAACCCTGCCAAAATCCTTGGCCTAAATAAGGGAAGGATCAAAAAAGGCTATGAGGCAGACTTTACCCTAGTAGACCTAGATGATGAAAGAATATATGAGCTTGATGATATAAAAAGCAAGTCCAAAAACTCCTTACTCCTAGGAGAGAAAGTCTATGCAAGAATAAAAAGAGTCTATAAGAAAGGAGAATTGAAATATGCAGATAATTGATAAATTATATGAAAGAGTTGAGAAACTAGGCTTTGTTTGTGTAGGCCTGGATACCTCCCTTGACTATATACCAGAAGATGATAAAAAAGGAAAATCAATAAGCAAGGCCCTATTTGACTTTAACAAAAAAATAATAGATGCAAGTAAAGATCATGTAGCAATCTATAAACTTCAAATAGCCTACTACGAATCATACGGGATAGAAGGGATGCTAGCTTACAGGGATACCCTAAAATACCTAAGAGATAGGGACTTATTATCCATAGGTGATATCAAAAGATCTGATATAGCTGCCTCAGCCAGCCAATATGCCAAGGCCCACTTTGAAGGTGACTTTGAAACAGACTTTATAACCTTAAATCCTTATATGGGTATGGATTCCATATCCCCTTACCTTCCTTACATAGAAAGTGGGAAAAAAGGAATCTTTGTTTTGCTTAGAACATCAAACAAGGGGGCAACTGACTTTGAAACTTATGAGGCAGAAGATGGCAAAAAGCTTTTCTATGAGGTTGGTGATAAGTTAAAACAGTTAAATGAAAAATACCTAACTAAGTCAGGATATGGTCCTATTGGCCTAGTTGTAGGAGCTACCCACACCAAGGAGGTAGAAGAAATTAGAGCTAGGTATGACAAGCAATTTTTCCTAATTCCAGGCTTTGGAGCCCAAGGGGCAGATAGCCTAAATGTCTATAAACTCCTAAAAAATAAAAATGGGGGAGTTGTAAATAACTCTAGAAAAATCCTAAAAGCCTATATGGACCATGAAGATGGCCCATCTAAAATAGGAGAATATGCAAAAAAAGCTGCCATAAAAACTAAAGAGGATATCTTAGCAAATGAAATCATATAAGTTAGGAAAAATAATAGAAAATGTCGAAATAGCAAATAACATCTACAAGATGAAAGTAGGAAGTAACTTAAAGGCTAATCCAGGTCAGTTTTTTATGTTTAGGACAGAATCTTTTAGAAATGAGCCCCTCCTATCTAGACCCTTTGGTGTTTGCGATGAGGATGAAAATAGCCTAAGCCTTCTATACCAGGTAGTAGGTGAGGGAACAAAGATAATGGCAAATCTAAAAAAAGATGCTGAGGTAAAACTACTAGGCCCCCTAGGAAGGGGCTTTGACCTAGATAGGGCTAGGGGCAAAAAAGTAGCCATCCTTGCTGGTGGAATAGGGATAGCTCCCCTACTTTATCTCGCCAAAAGTCTAGATACCAAGGCAGACTTTTATGCAGGCTTTACCGATCAGGCCTATTTTATAGATGACTTTAAAGAGTATGTAAAAGATATAGTAACAACTGTCTACAAAGAAGATGGTAAATTTATAACAGATGTTATTAACCCAGATGCCTATGATATAATCTATGCCTGTGGGCCAAATCCCATGCTAGAAGCCTTAGCTAAAAAAAATAAAAAAGCAGAAATTCAAGTATCTATGGAAGCCCACATGGCTTGTGGGATAGGAGCCTGCCTAGGATGTACAACAAGCTCAACTGATGGGAAATTTTTAAGAGTATGTAAGCAAGGGCCAGTATTTGATAGCAGGGAGGTCTTTAAATGAACCTAAAAGTAAAAGTGGCAGGGGTTGAATTTAAAAATCCAGTCCTAGCAGCCAGTGGAACCTTTGGTTTCGGTAGAGAATTTGCAGAATATATTGACTTAGATAAGCTAGGAGGGATTTGCTCAAAAGGACTTACCCTAAATGAAAATTTGGGTAATGAGGGTATCAGGATTTATGAAACCTCATCAGGGATTATGAACTCCATAGGCCTTCAAAATCCTGGTATAGAATACTTTCTAAAAGAGGAGCTACCCTTTATAAAAAGCAAGGATACTGTTAATATAGCAAATCTTGGGGGTCATAGCGTAGATGATTATGTAAAAGGAGCTACCCTTTTAAATGATAGCGAAGTTGACATGATAGAGCTAAACATATCCTGTCCCAATGTCAAAGAAGGGGGCATGGCCTTTGGAGTTGACTGTGATAAGTCAAAACTGGTTATAGAAAAAGTTAGAAAAGCCACCACTAAACCCCTAATAGTAAAACTATCCCCAAATGTTACATCCGTAGCAAGTTTTGCCAAGATAGCTGAAGATGCTGGGGCAGATGCCATTTCCCTAGTAAATACCTTTAACGCCATGGCTATAGATATATATAGGAAAGATTTTATCTTTAAAAATAAAACTGCAGGCCTATCAGGACCAGCTATAAAACCTCTAGCATTAAGGATGGTTTATGAGGCAAAAAAAGCTACAAGTATTCCAATCATAGGCATGGGAGGAATAATGACCTATGAGGATGCCATAGAATTTATCATGGCAGGGGCTAGCCTTATCCAGGTTGGAACTGCAAACTTTATAGATTATAATGCCATGATAGATATTATAGCTGGGATAGAAAAATTTATGAAAGATCAAAAAATAGATAATATCAAAGATATAACAGCAATTTTATAGGAGATATAAAAATGGATAAAACACTAGACTTACTTAAAAAATCAGATGCTTTACTAGAAGGACACTTTCTCCTATCTAGTGGCAAACACTCAGATAGGTACATCCAATGTGCCAAACTAATCCAACACCCAAAATACTGCAAAGAAGTAAGTGATATAATTGCAGAAAAAATTAAAGAAAAGGGCCTTAAAGTAGACCTATGCGTAGGTCCTGCCATGGGTGGGATAATAATAGCCTATGAACTAGCAAGAAGCCTAGATACTAAGGCTATCTTTACAGAAAGAGTAGATAATGAAATGACCCTCCGCCGTGGTTTTGAAATAAAAGAAGTATCTAATGTTATCGTAGTAGAAGATGTAATAACAACAGGAAAATCATCCCTAGAAACTGTAGATGTAATAAAATCCTATGGGGCAAATGTGATAGCCCTAACATCCATAGTAAAT
>JAPJPH010000160.1 GCA_030825745.1 Anaerococcus sp. | reverse complement strand
TTATTATAGTAAATAAGGATTTGATATTAGAAAAAGATTTTAATATGAAGGGGATATTGATAGTCAAGGGTAAAATAATAGACAATAACCATAAATTAAATATAAATGGAAAGTTAGTTTTAGGAAATGATAGTCCTAATAATGTAAGCTTTATAAACGATGATAAAGCTCTGGAGCTAATAAATTTAGATACCTACCTATATACTCCTAGAATAATAATATCAAGGACCTATTAGTTATTATTGTCAAAGTTTTAATTGTGGTATAATGTTTATGGCAATAAATTAAAAATTAAACATTGGAGGAAAAATGAAAGTATTAGTAATTAACTGTGGATCTTCATCACTTAAATATCAATTATTCAATATGGATAATGAAGAAGTAATGGTAAAGGGTCTTGTTGAAAGAATTGGAATTGATGGTTCAAAACTTATCCAAAAAAAGGGTGATGATAAATTCATTATAGAAGAAGATATGAAAGATCATACCCAAGCAGTATCTCACGTTTTTAATGCTCTAGTTGATAGCGAAAATGGAGTTATAAAAGATTTAAGTGAGATTGATGCAGTAGGCCATAGATTCGTTCATGGAGGAGAAAAAATAACAAAATCTGCTCTTATAGATGATGAGGTTAAATCTGCAATTGAAGAATATACTAAGTTTGCTCCACTTCACAACCCAGCTAACCTAATGGGACTAAAAGCATGTGAAGAACTTTTACCTAACATACCAAATGTAGCAGTATTTGATACAGCCTTCCATCAAAGTATGCCACCAAAAAGCTACCTATATGGAATTGATTACAAATATTATGAACAAGATTCTATAAGAAAATATGGTTTCCATGGAACAAGCCATAACTTTATTAGAGATAAGGTATCTGAAGAACTTAATATAGAAAAAGATAAGTTAAATATGATTTCATGCCACCTTGGAAACGGATCTTCAATAACAGCTATTAAAGATGGAAAAAGCTTTGACACAAGTATGGGATTAACTCCTCTAGAAGGACTTATCATGGGAACTAGATCAGGAGATATAGATCCTGCTGCTGTAACTTATATAATGCAAAAAGATAATCTAAATCCATCACAAATCGAAAATGTTTTAAATAAACAATCAGGAGTTCTTGGAGTATCTGGTGTAAGCTCAGACTTTAGAGACTTAGAAGATGCAGCAAAAGAAGGAAATGAAAGAGCCCAATATGCTCTAGATATCTTTATAAATAGATGCAGAAGATATATAGCAGGTTACATGGCAGAAGTTGGATCATGCGATGCTATAGTATTTACTGGTGGAATAGGAGAAAACTCTATAGAAATTAGACAAGAAATTATGGAAGGCTTTAAGCAATTTGACATAAATCTAGATGATGATAAAAACAACGTTCGTGGAGGTTGCCACATAGTTAGTACAGACGATTCAAAAGTAAAAGTTATGGTTGTAGCTACTAACGAAGAATTAATGATTGCAAGAGATACAAAATCAATCGTTAATGCTTGACAATTAGTGATACCTCTTATATAATATTAAGGATTGCTAAAACTGATAAGAGGAGGTGTCAAAGATGGCAGTACCAAAGAGAAGAACATCAAAAACAAGAAAAAATAAAAGAAGAGCCTCAGCTTATACTTTGAACAGATCAAACTATGTTGAGTGCCCAAATTGTCATGAAATGAAATTACCACATAGAGTTTGCCCAAACTGTGGTCAATACAAAGAAAAGACAATTCTTGATGTAGAGTAAGATAGTGTTATACACTATCTTTTTTATTATAATAAAAAGGATTTTTATGAAAATATTAATAGATACTTATGGAGCAGATAATGGGTTATCAGTCCTAGTAGAAGGAGCCAAGAGAGCTTTAAATAGTAAGGATTTTATACCAGTATTTGTTGGAAATAAGATAGATATTGAAAAAGAAATAAATAATGAAATAAGCAAATATGAAATAATAGATACTAAAAATTTTATATCCAATAATGAAGACCCTGTAAGGGCCATTAGAAGAGAAAAAGATGCCTCTATAGTCCTAGCCTATGAGAAAGTCAAAGAAGATGGATATGATGGTATACTTTCAGCAGGATCTACAGGTGCCTTGTTAGCCGGTGGCTTATTCATATCTAAAAGAATTAAAGGAATAGATAGGGCAGCCCTTGCAACAAGCCTGCCTTCTAAAGATTCTATAACCTTACTTATGGATACAGGGGCCAATATGGATTGTAAGGCAGAATTTTTGAAAGAATTTGCTTTGATGGGTAAAGTATACCTAGAAAATGTATATGGTATAAAAAATCCTAGGGTCTCTTTACTAAATGTAGGAGTAGAAGAGCATAAGGGTAACAAACTAACTAAAGAAACATATAGCCTTCTTAAAAATGAAAATTTAAACTTCATTGGAAACATTGAAGCTCGTGATTTATTTACAAGTGATAGTAATATAATATTAGCAGATGGTTTTGCTGGAAATGTTGCTATAAAAACAGCTGAGGGAATCTTAAAGTTAATGAATAATGAACTTAAAGAAGTTTTCTTCAAGTCTTTTTCAAATAAAATAGCAGCCTCTATTATAAAAAAAGACCTAAAGGCTATGATAGCTCAATTTAGTGCAGATGAAGTAGGAGGTGCTCCTTTATTAGGAGTTAAAGATTATGTTTATAAGGCTCATGGTTCTTGCAATGAAATAGCTGTTGAAAATGCTATTTATGGGTTGATAGATTATATCAATACTAATGTCATAGAAAAAATTGAAGGAGAATTAGATGTTAAAAGATAGAATTATTGAATTAGCAGGTGAGAATTTAGATATAGATTTAAGTGAAGTTGATTTTGAAAAAAAGATATCAGATATGGACATAGAT
>JAPJPH010000159.1 GCA_030825745.1 Anaerococcus sp. | reverse complement strand
CTGTATAAAACTTATAGGACTTATCAAGGTCCTTAACTCTAATCATTGTGTGTAAAAATTTCATATATCCTCCTAATCTATTTATAACCAAAAGCAATTTTATTATTCACTTAGCCTATCTGCTAGGTTGTTGAAAAATTAATTTTTAGTCAATCATACAAAGCATATTAATATATACTTAAATCATCATAAAGATTATAAGCTATTATTTTTCATTCTTTTATATCTTTGAAGGTATTATCATTTTCTAAACATAGTTTTAAGTCAAAATATATAACACTTTCTCTAATTCCTGCTACTAAAAACATTTTGACGGCAGTTATCATATTGACTCCTAGACCTACATAGATCTTTTCTGTTGCTTCTTTTATCTAGTCTGATATTAAAACTAGTTGTACTTATAAACTCATCTCTTTTAGCATAATAATGTAATGTCTAAAAATTTTATATAAGGGTTTTGATCTCCCTTTTTATCCAAGCTGAATCTTTAAATACAGATCTACCTATTCCAACTAGGTCACATACATCTCGGTCTAGGATTTCTATCACAACCTTGCCAGTCTTGACCCCACCAGTTAGTATGACTGGTATGTCTACTTCTTCATAGATAGGTTTTGATAGGTAGTCGAAAAAGCCTGCCTTATCATCATCTGTAAAGAACATACACATACCACCAGATATATCTAGAACATCAATGCCTTCATTTTCAAAGGCCTTTGCTGCATAGACTGCATCTTCAATTGTTAGACCTCCTTCTTTATTATCTCCTGCACCTAGTCTTAAGAAAATTGGATAGTCATCACCTACTTTTGCTCTTACCTTTCTGATAATTTCAAGATGGATTTTAATCCTTGCATCTATATCCCCACCGTATTCATCTTCTCTATGGTTAGTAAGAGGTGATAGGAATTGGTTTAGAAAATATCCATGGGCTGAGTGGATTTCCACTCCATCAAATCCTGCTTCTTTTACCCTTTGTGCAGCATCGGCAAACTTATCTTCAATTTCTACTATTTCTTCTATAGTTAGCTCTTTTGGTAGTTCGGACTCTTTTTTGGATGGGTTTTTGATAGGTGATGGGCCAACCGGGCTTTGGCCTATCACATCAGATGTAGCCGAACTACCTGCATGGGAAATTTGTACTATAGCCTTTGAGCCTTTGTCCTTTATGAGTGTGGCTAGTTTTTTTAGCCCATCGATGCATGAATCATCTGCTATAGACATTTGATTATTGCTTGCCTTACCTAGTGGGACAACGAAATTATGTTCTACTATAACTACTGAAAACATACCATCACGAGTCTTTTCATCATAATAATCTAGGATATCCTTAGATACATTTCCATTTTCGTCAGCCTTAGCTGTAGCCATTGGTGGCATGATTATTCTATTTTTAAAAATTATATTGTCTTTATTAATCTCTTCAAATATCTTCATTACTTACCTCTATTTTCATCTATCTACCTCGATAATCAATATTTGGAAAGGCTTCTATATTATAATCTGGAAAGTGTTTTTTAACGTCTCTTACCACTTCCTCCAGTACCTCTAGCCTATTGTTGGCATCTAAGCTTATTATAAGATCAAACCTGATTTCCTTGTCAATTTCATCTACATACAGACCATGGAGTTCATCTATATATTCATGTGAGAATATTATCTTACTTATATCATCTTTCTTATTTACAATAATACGGTTGGTCTTGTTGATAGGATAGGCTCCTACAGCTGTGAGGATGATGTGGTGCTTGTAGTAAACATCTAGCTGGATATCTCTATTGATTTCATCAAGTTCTTCCGCTGTGTAATGCTCTGGCACTCCTATATCAATAGATCCATTCCAGTCGTTTGGACCGTAGTTATTGAGGACAAGGGCACTGGCTCCTTCTACTGCTGGAAAACTTTCTACAGTTGCTATGACATCCTTGGCTAGGTTTGGGTCAATCCTTTCGCCTAATAGTTGGGAGATAGTTATTCTTAGCATGTCAATAGCTGATTTGATAATTATAGCTGATATGATAGCACCAAGATATGCTTCAAGTGATATGTCAAATAATACATATATACCAGCTGCAACCATGATGGATAGGGATACTAAAGCATCCAGCTTAGCATCCTTACCAGAATTTACTAAAGAATCTGAATCAACCTCACTTCCTATACTGATGAAATACTTGGCTATGACTAGCTTTATTATCACAGACAAAGCTACTACTATCATAGCAATAGTGCTATAAGTAGGCGCGTCAGGGTTTATGATTTTTTTACCTGCTTCTACAAGGGAGGATATACCAACATATAGTATGATTAGGGCTATGACCATAGAGCTAAGGTATTCTATCCTACCATATCCAAATGGATGCTCCTTATCTGGCTCTTTGGCGGCAATCTTGGTCCCTATGATGGTAATCACAGAGCTTCCTGCATCAGCAAGGTTGTTTACTGCATCTACAAGTATTGCTATAGAGTTTGCAGTAAGGCCCACAATTATCTTAAATATTGCAAGGAGGGCATTGCCAATGATGCCAAATATACTGGTCTTTACTATCTTCTCCTGTCGTTTTCTTTCTATTTCATCTAGTTTTTTTATATCTTCAAATCTGTTCAATTTATATCAACTCTCATTTTAATATTTAATCTATATTAGCTTTATCTCTTATAAATAAAAATCGCAGTGTTTTCCAGAAACTTTATATTTTTATCTATTTATCTGATACTCTCTGTCTAAGGTATAAGATATCTACTTCTATCATTAGTCTTACTAATAAGCTCATCAGACTCATCAGTTGTGTCATCTATTTCCTAGTTTTCGGTTTATTTACGAGAAAGATTTGTGAAATAGACATTACATCGCATGATAATAGC
>JAPJPH010000158.1 GCA_030825745.1 Anaerococcus sp. | reverse complement strand
GTATAAAATCCAGGTCTTAATATAGTTGGATATTTTGAAGTTAAATCTATTACAGTGGATTCAATACCTATATCTGAACTTCCACCATTAATAATCAAAGGTATTTTGCCATTTAAATCAAAAAATGTATCTTCTGCATTTGTAGGTGATGGTCTGCCTGATATATTTGCTGAAGGGGCTGCAATTGGAGTATTTGCTTTTTCTATCAGCGCTCTAGCTATCTCATTTTTTGGAAATCTAATAGCAACTGTATCGCCGCCTGCTGTTACTACATCAGGAATTATTGCAGATTTTTTAAATATTATAGTTAATGGGCCTGGCCATAACTTAATTAGTTTTTTTGCATTTTCATCTACTTTTTGAACAAGTTGTTCTAACATTTCTAGATTAGATATATGTAAAATAAGTGGATTATCCGCTGGTCTATTTTTTATTTCAAAAATATGTTTACAAGCATCAGGATCTAATCCGTTGGCACCTAGACCATATACTGTTTCTGTTGGAAAGGCTACTAATTGTCCATCATTTATCAAATCAGCAGCCTCATTTATAATACTAGTATCTATATTTTCTTTAGTTAGTTTTAGTAGTTTTGTCTTCATATTCTAAATTACCTTCTTTTTTTGTATCAATTATACAATAGGTAGGATCCATATGGATAGTTAATTTAACATTCGTTTTTTCTAGTATTTCATTTTCAATTCTATCTATCTCATTATGGACTTCTTCTACAGATAAATTAGCAGGAACTTCAACATGACAAGACCCTGCCATAACTCCCTTGCCATAATCATGTATTTGAAGATCATGGTATCCATTAGTTAATTTTCCTTCTAAAATTATTTTTTTTATTTTATCTTCTATATTTTTCTCAACCCTTTTTCCCAAAAGGATCTTGATGGTATCATTAAACATAGAAAATCCTGGTAAGAATACAAACACAGCTAAGATAAGTCCCATTATAGCATCTACATCAAATGAAACATATTTTTGGATAATAGCAGCTATAACTATTCCTAATGTAGCCATTATATCATTTCTAGCATCTAACATAACTCCCTGGTTTAAGGTAGAGTCCAGGTCAATATATAATTTTTTATTTAGAAAATATATATATACTTTCAACAAAATACTAAATGTTAGTATAATAAGAGTTAATAAATTAAGACCTACTCTAGAAGGATCGTTGAAGCTTTCTATTGAATTAATAAAAAGCATAAAGCCAACATACATTATTAGTATAGATACCAATAAGGTAATAACATATTCAACCCTGCCATGACCAAATGGATGCTCATAATCTGCGGGTTTTTTACTAATGTTTGAACCTAGTAATGCCATAATAGACACTACTGAATCAGATAGGTTATTGAAAGCATCATTTATTATGGCAGTAGATGCTGCAAGTAAACCAAGAGTTATCTTAATAACAAATAAAACGATATTAACTATAATTCCTATTATTGATGATAGTGATATCTTACTAAGTCTAATATCCTTAGGGCTTAGATTATTTTTATTTTTTATAAATATTCCTACCAAATAGTTAAACAAACTAAGCTTCCTCACCTATTTTTTCAAGTTTTCTTGTCTGATCTTCAGCTATTAAAGAATCAATCATTTCACCAATATTTCCATTTAGGAAATCATCTAATTGATAGATGGTCTTATTAATTCTATGATCGGTTATTCTTCCTTGAGGGAAGTTATATGTCCTGATTCTCTCACTTCTATCTCCTGTACCAACTTGGGATTTCCTATTATCAGCTATTTCTTTATTTCTTTTTTCTTCTTCTAACTCATAAAT
The DNA here is from genome assembly GCA_030825745.1 of Anaerococcus sp. GTDB lineage: Bacteria > Bacillota > Clostridia > Tissierellales > Peptoniphilaceae > Anaerococcus. The sequence continues at coordinate 1,068 of JAPJPH010000158.1, read as the reverse complement.
TCTAGCCCTTAGGATTTTCATTGCCTTATCTTTATTTTTTATCTGACTTTTTTCATCTTGCATACTTACAACGATTCCTGTAGGAATATGGGTCAATCTAACTGCAGAGTCTGTTGTATTTACAGACTGACCTCCATTACCTGATGATCTAAATACATCTACCCTAATATCATTAGGGTCTATATTTACATCTAATTCATCTACTTCTGGTAGCACTGCCACAGTAGCTGTCGATGTATGAATTCTACCACCAGATTCTGTCTCAGGTACTCTTTGAACTCTATGAACGCCAGATTCATATTTAAATCTAGAATAGGCACCCTCACCCTTAACCATAAATGTAGCTTCTTTAATGCCACCAACTCCTTGGCTAGATATTTCAACATCTTCAGTCTTATATCCTTCTTTATCTGCATACATGTTATACATTCTATATAAGTCACCTGCAAATAATCCAGCCTCATCACCCCCTGCTCCGGGACGGATCTCAATTATAACATCTCTTGAGTCATTAGGATCTTTTGGTATAAGTAAAATTCTCATCTCTTCTTTAAAATTATCTAGATCTAATTCTTTTTCTTTAATCTCTTCTTTTAGCATGTCTATCATTTCAGAATCATTAGCTTCATTTATCATCTCTTTGTTTTCTATAATGGTTGCTTCTGCTTCTTTTATTTGATCATACTTTTCAACTACTGGTTTTAGAGAGTTATATTCTCTAGTAATTTTTGTAAGCTTATCTATATCTGCCAATATTTCAGGATCTATCATCTTTTTTTCAAGATCCTTATAATTTTCTTTTATATGTTCTATGTTTTCAAACATAAGTTATCCTTTCTGGGCTATGATAAATCTATCGAAATTGTTAAAATCTTTAATAGATTTTATATTTTTAAAATTAGATTCTATCAAAAGTTCTGTTACAGAATCTTTTTGATTATATCCAATTTCAAAAACAAGTAATCCACCATCATTTATATAATTATTTGCTTGTCTAATTATTTTTTTATAATAATAAAGACCATTATCATCAGCTAAAAGAGCATTTTCAGGTTCATAGTATAGTTT
>JAPJPH010000157.1 GCA_030825745.1 Anaerococcus sp. | reverse complement strand
CTTTAGGAGAAAATATTTAAGCGATGATATAGATGTCAGACTAATTTATGAGAATAACCAGAAACTATTTATAAATATGGATTTTGAATAAAGTTTTAAAATATTTATGGTAGATTTCCCTTAAAAAAAGTATAATAGAAATATTATATATTATAAAATCATCCTATTATTTAGTTAGCATACCCTATAAAAGGATGATGATTAATTTAAAAAAAAGTCACTAAGAAGGAGAATTTATGGAAAAAATAGCCATTATGGTTGATTCGGCAGCAGATATTTCATATGAACTTTCCACTAAAAAAGGAATATATTACCTGCCTTTATATGTAAATGTAGGGGATAGGTTCCTTAAAGATAGGATAGACATAGATCCTGATGAGTTTTATGAAATTATAAAAGAAAGTGAGAGTCTACCTAAGACGTCTATGCCATCGCCTGGAGATGCGATAAGCCTTGCTGAGAAAATCAGAGATGATGGATATGATAAATTACTAATCATTAATATAGGATCTAAATTCTCTGGCACCTACAACATGTGTAATAATATAGAAGTCGATGGTTTAGATATCCATGCTTTTGATACAGGAAATCTTACCATGGGAGAGGGATTTTTTGCTCTTTATGCCAAAAAATTAGTTGATGCAGGTATTTCATTTGAAAAATTAATCGAAAATCTAAGGGATAAATTAGAATCTTCTAAGGTATTTTTTACTATTGAGTCTTTTAAATATATAGTAGCAGGTGGTAGAGTTCCAAAATCATTTGGTAAAATTGGAGATGCACTCTCTGTAAAACCAATTATTACAACCCTACCTGAAGCAGGATTTAAGCTTTCAAAAATTGTAAGAGGTGACAAGAGAGTATTTAAAGAATTTATCAAGTTGGCAAAACAAAATTTAGATAATTCCAAGTCATATTATTTTTTCATAGGCCATGGTGGAGCTGAAGAGTTAGCAAATTCCTTAGAGGAAAAACTTAGAGATTTTGTAGATGGAGCAAGCATTTTTATAAAAGAACAAATATCTCCAACCCTGGGAGCTAACACAGGCCCTGGATTATTTGGTTTTGCTTTATTTACCCTAGATTAAAAGTAGGAGTATTTATGGAAAAGATAGCTATATTAACAGATTCGACATCTGACCTTCCAAAAAGTCTTATGTGCTTAGATAATGTATATGTAATTCCCCTATATGTAAATATGGATGGGAAATACTACAAAGATGGGGTGGATGTAAGCTTAGATGATGTCAATTTATATAATGAAAATAACAAAAAAAATCTAGCCAAGTCATCAGCTCCATCACCTGGTGACTTTGATGATATAATAAAAAAGATAAGAGATGATGGCTATGAAAAGATAATAGCTATAATGGTTAGCTCAAATCTATCGGCAACTTTTCAAATTTTAAATATCCAAGCTTCAGAAGATCCTAATATCAAGGTAATAGACTCAAAATCAGCCTCCCTTGGTGAAAGTCTCTTACTTGTATACAGCCTAGATTTAATAAATGAGGGATTAAGCTTTGATGAGATTTCAATAAGACTTGATCAAGTAATAGATTCTAAAGATCTTTATGTATGGTTTGATAGTCTAGAAAATTTAAAGGCTGGGGGTAGGTTAACTGCCCATGTTTCTAAGGCCTTGGGTATATTAAACCTAAAACCACTTTTAAAATTTAATAAAGATGGTAAGATAGATCTTATAAAATTAAAGGTCAAAGAAAAAAGAGCTATAAAGCAATTAGTTGAAAGAGTTAGAGAAGATTTGAAAGACTCTAGAAAATATTATCTAGGCCTAATTCATGGTAGCGATGAAAGTAGTGTAAGTGATATAGAAAAACAGGCTAAGGATCTGATAGATAACTCACTTGGCTATTTTAAAAACACCTTTGGTTCAGTTGTGGGAGTCCATGTTGGATCTAAGGCTTATGCTTTTTTATATTTAAAAGTAGATTAATATTTGACAAAATAAAAATATGATAGTATCATATACGAGTAGACAAGAAAGAAGTGCCCAACTCACCTGCCGATGATATATTTGTAGGTTAATAATTTTTAATTAATATTTGATTATAAATTAGCGACGGGTACTTTGTGCCCGTTTTTTTAATTGCAAATACTTGGAGGTATACTTATAAAAGATTTAAGAATCAATGAAGAAATAAGAGCGAAACAGGTAAGGCTTATAGATGAGCTTGGAAACCAAATAGGCATTACATCTTTAAACGATGCAATGGATATGGCCGAAGAAAAGAGACTAGACCTAGTTCTGATGAGTCCAAAGGCAAAACCACCGGTTACTAGAATAATGGACTATGGTAAGTTCAAATACGATCAAGAGAAAAAAGAGAAGGAAAATAAGAAAAAGCAAAAAAATGCCCAATTAAAGGAAACTCAATTTTCCCTAAAGATTGAAGAAAATGACTTACAAACCAAGGCTAATCAATCTATTAAATTTTTAAATAACGGGGACAAGGTAAAAGTTTCTATTAAATTTAGAGGAAGAGAGCTTGGCAGAAAAGAGCTAGGCTATGAACTAATGGATAAGTTTATTGAAAAATTAGGTGATAATTACAAGATAAGCCAAAAAGCTAAGATGGAAGGTAGAAACCTAGTAATGTTTTTAGAACCTAACGATAAAAAAGGAGAATAAGATGGCTAAAAAAATCAAACAAAAAACAAAAAGAGCTGCAGCTAAGAGATTTAAGGTTACAGGAAGTGGAAAAGTAGTTAGAAGAAAAGCTTACAAGGGCCACTTAACTGCAAAAAAATCACCAAATAGAAAAAGAAGACTAAGAAAAGCAGCATCAGTTTCAAGTGCAGATATCAAAAACGTAAAATCACTTATAGGAGCATAGGAGGATATAGATGGCAAGAGTAAAAAG
>JAPJPH010000156.1 GCA_030825745.1 Anaerococcus sp. | reverse complement strand
GAGTAAGCTTTAACACTAACTCTGCTAATAGGTCCAACTTTGTGGGGTCACCTTAATCCTTAGTTATTGCACATTTTTTATATTATATAGGTAAAAATATTTAAAAAGTTTTAAAAGCTAGCTAAAAGGTTGATTTTTTTATTTATTTAAGTTAAATAATTACTTGTGATTATGTAATACTAACTATAAGTAAGGCCAGTAACTTTGGGAGGATATATGAATATTATTATTGTAGGAGCTGGTAAGGTGGGTGGTTATCTAACCAGTGATCTATCTAATGAAGGCCATGATATTCTTGTAATAGATAAGGATAAGGATGTTTTAAATAGGCTTTTAGCTAGCAACGATATTATGGGGATAGTAGGTGATGGAAGGGATCCTGAAGTATTAGAAGATGCAAATGTTTCAGATTGTGATTTATTTATTGCCATAACCCTATCAGATGATGTAAATTTAATATCATCGACAATAGCTAAAAAGCTAGGAGCTAAAAATATAATAACAAGATTAAGAGACCCAATATATATAAACCAAAAAAATATAATAGAGCAGGTTACATCAGCAAATAGGATAGTAAATCCTGAGCTAATAGCAGCCAAGGATATCCAAAGGGCCTTAAAATATTCCCATGCTTTGAATGTAGAGGGTTTTTTTATGGATAAGGCCTTGATGATAGAGATTGTTATAACAGAAAACTCAAGCCTTGCAGGTAAAAAAATTAGTGAGCTTAATGCCAATAATAAGGACCACCACACCCTTATAGGGATTGTAAATAATAATGGGAAAGTTTTGATACCCCATGGATCATATACATTAAGTGAGAATGAAAAAATTTACATCATTGGTGAGAGATCTGGAGTTGATAAATTTTACAAAAATGAAGTTTTAGACAGGATTGAAATTAAAAATGTCTTAATAATAGGGGCAGGATCTATTGCCTTTCACCTTACGAGATTATTGCTTGAGAGAGGATTTAATGTTACTGTAGTTGAAATGGATAAGAAAAGGGCTGAGGATTTTTCAGAGGCTTTTTCAGATGCTGTAGTTATTAATGCTGATGGGTCAGACCCAGATATCTTAGAAGAAGTTAGGATTGAAAGTTTTGATGCTCTAATTTCTTTAACTGGTATGGATGAAGAAAATATTTTAATTTCTCTTATGGCAAAAAAATATGGAGTTGAAAAAATCATTTCAAAGGTTAATAGAGTAAAACTACTTAAAATGACAGGGATTCTTGATATAGATACAACTTTCACTCCCAAAAAAGCTGCCAGTGATATGATAAATAGGATTGTTAGAAGTAAAGAAAATGCTAGAGGAGAATCTATCACTAGTTTATATAGGTTAGAAGATGACCAGGTAGAGGTAATTGAATTTGCTGCTATAGAACATAGCAAAATTTTAAATACTAAGATAAAAGATTTAAATATTAGGGATGATACCCTAGTTGCTTGTATAAAACATGATGATACAGATGGATCTACAGGGGTTGAAGTTGCTAATGGAAATTCCATAATTTCCCTAGGAGATAGAGTTCTAGTAATAACAACAGCACATAGTTTCAAGATTTTAGATGATATTTTGGAGCAAGTATGAACAGATCAATAGTTAGATATTCAATAGCTAAACTTCTTCAAGTTTTAGCTATGCTTATGCTAATCCCCTTACTAGTTGGGATATTTTATAATGAGAGTGTAAGTGATTTAATAAATTTTGCAATACCAATTTTAATATGTATTATCCTAAGTTTTATCCTAGGTAGGAAAAGTGACTTTCAAGGACACATCTTTACCAAGGAGGCCATGTTTATAACAGCTTCTTGTTGGATTATGTACTCTATCATTGGAGCCATTCCCCTATTTTTAACCCCAAGTAATTATCATACTTTTGTAGATGCCTTCTTTGAGATGGCCAGTGGTTTTACTACCTGTGGGGCTTCTGTAGCCACAGATTTAGAGGCTTTGCCAAATTCTATAGTATTTTGGAGGAGCTTCTCTCACTTTATAGGAGGTATGGGTATACTAGTATTTACCCTTGCTATCTTGCCAAAGGGTAATAGTGAATCATCATCCTTAATGCAAGCTGAGGTACCAGGACCAACCTTTGGAAAAATAACTCCAAAACTTAGTCAGACTGCTAGGGTCTTATATATCATCTATATAGCAATGACTATAATAACAGCAATATTATTACTATTTGGAAACATAGGCTTATTTGATTCTATAATAGTGGCTATGGGAACAGCAGGTACTGGTGGATTTTCTAATAAGAGTCTATCAGTTGGATTTTATGATTCTAGATATATAGAACTAGTATTGTCCTTTGCTATGATGGCCTTTGGTATAAATTTTAATGTATTTTACTTTGCTATATTTAAATCAGTTAAGGATGCTATAAAATCAGAAGAAATGTGGTGGTATCTAGGAATCATAGCTATAAGTTCTATACTTATATTTATAAATATATATCCTTTATATCAAGACCTATTTTATACAGGAGTATCATCGTTTTTTACAGTATCATCTATAATAACAACTACAGGATATGTAACAGTTGACTTTGGTCAATGGCCTTTGTTTTCAAGAATTATATTAATGCTATTGATGTTTGTAGGAGGTTCTGCTGGATCAACTGCTGGGGGTCTTAAAGTATCTAGATTTGTTGTCTTATTTAAATCGGCTCTAAATCAGGTAAAAAAAACCATCAATCCTCTAAGAGTTACAGTAAATAAAATGGATGGCAAAAGATTAGATGAAGAAGTAGAAGAATCAATAAATAGATATATAGTTGTTTATATCTTTATATTCTTAATATTTTTATTTATAGTAAGTTTTGATACAAATAACTTTGAATCTGCATTTTCTGCAGTAGCAACAACCTTTAACAATGT
>JAPJPH010000155.1 GCA_030825745.1 Anaerococcus sp. | reverse complement strand
CTCTTTCGTTCGCTCAACTCACTAAAGTGAACAACAAAAACCACTATAAAAATTTTTATAGTGGTTTTTTACTTTTTTATAGACCTTTTCTTTCTTTGATTTTTTCAGTAAGTTTTGGAACTACTTCAAATAAGTCTCCAACTATACCATAATCAGCAATATCAAAGATTGGTGCATCAGGATCTTTATTAATAGCTATAATTGTATCACTTGCACCAATACCAGCCAAGTGTTGGATAGCTCCTGATATACCAACAGCTATATAAACTTTTGGTCCTACTGTTGTACCTGATTGACCTACTTGGTGAGAGTGGGTAATCCATCCAGCATCTACTAAAGGACGACTTGATCCAACTGATCCACCTAGGGCTTCAGCTAATTCTTCTATTATTTTAAAGTTTGATTTATCTTTAAGACCACGTCCACCTGATACTATAAACTCAGCTTCTTTTAGGTTTACATCATCTCCCTCATCTCTTTTGATGAAATCTAGGATTTTAGTTCTTATAGGATCTGTATATTCAATATTTTCTGAAATTTCTTCTATATTTTCTCTTTCCCCAATTTCTTCTTTAGAGAATACTCCTGGTCTAACAGTTCCCATTTGTGGTCTAGAATCTGGACATAGAATTTGTGCCATTAGGTTACCACCAAAGGCAGGTCTAGTCCATTTTACATTACCAGTTTCAAAGTCTACATCTAATTCAGTACAATCTGCTGTTAGACCTGTGTTAAGTCTTGCAGAAACTCTAGGACCTAGGTCTCTACCAAGGTTTGTAGCTCCTATTAGAATTACATCTGGTGAGTGTTTTTCTACTAGAGTAGTAACAGCATGGGCATATACATCGGTGTTATATTCTTTGTATACTTCACCTTCTACAGAGATGATTTTATCAACACCATATTTTTTCACTTCTTCTTTAGCCTTAGATACATCTTCGCCTATTATTACTGCTACAAGATCTTCTTTTAATACATCAGCCATCTTTCTACCTGGATTCATTAATTCTAATCCTACGCTTACAGCTGATCCGTCTTCTTTTGTTTCTACAAATACCCAAAGATTTTTATTTTCTGCCATGTTTTCCCCCTTAAATAAGTTTTTCGCTAATTAGAGATTCCATTAACTTATCTACAGCTTCATTTGGCTCTAAATCTTCAAATATTACGCCAACTTTTTGTACATCTGGAGCATATGATTTATTTACTCTAGTAGGTGATCCTTTTAATCCTATTTGAGCTTTATCAATTATATTTTCCATATCTTCAAATGTTATTTGTGGAATTTCTGCTTTTTTTGCTTTTAATTTATTTTTGATTTTTGGATATCTTAATTCAATATCTTTATATTTTGTAAATGTAATAAGTGTTGGCATCATAGCTTGTACATTTCTTGCCCCACCTTCACATTCTTGAAGTACCTTGATTCCCTCATCATTTAGCTCTACCTCATATGCATAGGTTACTTGGGCAAGTCCTAAATGTTCTGCAAGCTCTGGTCCAACTTGCGCAGTATCTCCATCTATAGCTTGAAGACCGCAAAATACTAAGTCTGGTTCTCCTTCTTTTTCTGCTACAGTTTTTATAGCATTTGAAAGTATGTAGCTTGTAGCTAGGGTATCACTACCACCAAACTTTCTATCTGTAACTAAATATGCTATATCTGCTCCAACTGCTAGACAGTCTCTTAGCATATCCTCAGCTTGTGGAGGTCCCATTGATATAACAACAATTTTAGTATCAGGATTTTCATCTTTTATTCTTAAAGCATTCTCTAATGCAAATGAGTCATAGGTGTTTAAAATGCTAGGAACACCTTTTCTAATTAGTGTGTTAGTAACTGGATCAATTTTAATTTCATTTGTATCCGGTACTTGTTTTGCACATACAAAAATATTCATGTTTTCTCCTATCTTTAAGACTTATTATTTTAATAATGCTCCAGAAACAACCATAAGCATTACTTCACTTGTACCTTCATAAATTTCAGTAATTTTAGCATCTCTCATCATTCTTTCAACTTCATATTCTTTGATATATCCATAGCCACCAAGTAATTGAACAGCTTTTGTAGTTACATCCATTGCAACTCTTGAAGCTTTTAGTTTAGCTTGGGCTGCAGCTACTGTATATGATTCTTTAGCATCTTTTAAAGAAGCTGCTTTGTATACTAGGTGTCTTGCAGATTCTATATCAATAGCCATTTCAGCTAATTTGAATTGAGTATTTTGGAATTTAGCTATAGGCCTGCCAAATTGTTCTCTTTCTTTAACATATTTAACAGCCTTATTTAAAGCACCTTCTGCTATTCCAAGAGCTTGAGCAGCTATACCAATTCTTCCTCCATCTAGAGTTGCCATTGCTATTTTAAAGCCTTTTCCTTCTTCTCCTAGGATATTTTCTTTTGGAACCTTACAGTCAGTAAATATTAATTCCATTGTAGAAGAACCTTTGATACCCATCTTATCTTCTAAAGTACCAAATTCAAAACCTTCCATTCCTTTTTCAACTATAAATGCAGTAATGCCTTTTGTCCCTTGTTCTTTATCTGTCATTGCAAATACAACATATGTTTCTGCATAACCAGCATTTGTTATAAATATTTTAGAACCGTTTAGGATATAGTGATCTCCATCTAATTTAGCAACAGTTTTTTGACCTGAAGCATCAGTACCAGCACCTGGTTCTGTTAAAGCAAATGCTCCTAATTTTTCTCCAGAAGCTAAGTCTGTTAGATATTTTTCCTTTTGTTCTTCTGATCCAAATTTATTAATAGCATCTGCACATAATGATGTATGAGCTGAAACTATAACTCCTGTTGTTGCACAAGCTTTAGATAATTCTTCTACTGCTAGTACATATGTAAGTGTGTCTTGGCCGTTGCCGCCATATTCTTCATCAAAAGGAATTCCGA
>JAPJPH010000154.1 GCA_030825745.1 Anaerococcus sp. | reverse complement strand
TTAGTCTAATTTTAATTAATTAGACTGTCTACTTTGGAGGTATCATATCAAAATTTTCATAGTTTTTTTATAGTGAATATATCTTCAAGAATTTGGGTATTAATTTATTACAAAGGGGACATTCATGGAAATTATTCGACAACTAATAAAGTCTGATTTAAATTTAATAAAAGATTTTAGCGATATAGTCATAAAGTCATTGGAAGATAAGTATGCCGATGAGGACCTTACTTTTAAAATTAGACTAATACTTGATGAACTTATCATAAACTCTTACAAGCATGGCAATAGATATGACAATAAAAAGCTAATTGATGCTTTAGTTTTATTAGATGATGATCTTGCTATGGTTAAGGTAAAAGATCAAGGAAGCGGTATAATAATTAATAATCATTTAGATAAGTATTTAGATCATGGCAGAGGTATTACTCTGGTTAATAACATATCAGATGAGGTTTATGTAAATGATAATACGATTGCTGCTTTAATATTTATCTAAGTTGATAGGTATCTAGTAACACATCCAAATTATGGGTGTTTTTTATTGTTTATGATTGATAACTTATTAACATCTGATATAATATATTGATAGAATTTGTTAGTTAGGAAAGAAGGTTTTATGAATAGAGAAGACATTAGAAATGTAGCTATTATTGCCCACGTTGACCACGGCAAGACCACTCTAGTAGATGGTTTGCTAAAAAGTAGTGGACTTTTTAGAGACAACCAAGAAGTAAAAGAAAGAGTAATGGATTCAAATTCCATAGAAAAAGAAAGAGGAATTACTATCCTTTCAAAAAATACGGCTGTATTTTTTAAGGACACCAAAATAAATATAATCGACACCCCAGGCCATGCTGATTTTGGTGGGGAGGTAGAGCGAGTATTAAATATGGCTGAGTCTGTTGTACTTGTAGTAGACAGCCACGAAGGACCTATGCCTCAAACCAAGTTTGTTCTTAAAAAGGCAATAGAACTAGGACTTCCAGCAATAATTTGTATAAATAAGGTTGATAGGGAAGATGCTAGAATAGATGAGGTTGAAGATGAGATTTTAGACCTATTTATATCCCTAGATGCTGATGAATCATACCTAGAAAGTCCATTTGTTTATGCATCAGCTAAAAATGGATGGGCATCTAATGAAAAAGGTGTACAAAAAGAAGATATGAAAGATCTTCTAGATACAATAATTGCCTATACTCCAAAATTTGAATCAGATAGCAATCTTCCATTTAAGGTATTAGTATCTACAACAGATTATAATGATTACCTAGGAAGAATAGCTATAGGTAAAGTTGAATCAGGTGTTATTAGAAAAAATGACCAAGCGGTTATTACAAATTTCAATGACCCTAATAGACACGTTAAATCTAAGATTGTAACTATATATGAGTTTGATGGCTTAGAAAGAAAAGAAGTAGAAGAATCTAAATTTGGATCTATAGTAGCCCTATCAGGTATGGAAGATATAAATATAGGTGATACTATAGCGACAGAAGAAGATTATGAACCAATTGAATTTACAAAAATATCTGAGCCAACCCTATCTATGACATTTTCTGTAAATGATAGTCCATTTGCAGGAAGAGATGGAAAATATGTAACCAGTAGACACTTACGTGATAGGTTATTTAAAGAAAAAGAAACAGATGTATCCCTTAAAGTAGATCCAACTGATACTACAGAAGCCTTTAAGGTATCAGGTAGGGGTGAACTTCACCTATCTGTACTTATAGAAAATCTTAGAAGAGAAGGCTATGAATTTCAAGTTTCAAAACCTGAAGTAATGATGAAAAAGGATGAAAATGGCAAAAAATTAGAGCCAATTGAAATAGCAACCATAGATGTAGATCAAGTATATGCAGGTTCAATAATTGAGAAATTGGGTAGAAGGAAAGGCGAGATGATTGATATGAAACCTTCTAACTCAGGCTATACCAGATTAATATTTAGGATACCTGCCAGGGGTTTAATTGGATATAGGACAGAATTCATGACAGATACCAAGGGTACTGGAATACTAAATTCAGAGTTTGAAAAATATGACCTATACAAGGGAGATATAGAAAAAAGATCAGTAGGAAGCTTGATCGCATCAGAAACAGGTATAGCAACTGCCTATGGTTTAAATTCTGCCCAATCTAGAGGTGTATTATTTATATCTCCTAGTGAAGAAATATATGAGGGTCTGGTAGTTGGAGAAAACGCCAAGGGCCTTGATATAGATGTAAATGTATGTAAGAAAAAGAAATTAACCAATACTAGGGCAAGTGGTAGCGATGATGCTATAACTTTGACACCTCCTATAAAAATGAGTGTAGAAGAAATGATGGAGTTTGTTGAAGAAGATGAACTTATAGAAATAACTCCTAATAACCTAAGAGTTAGAAAAAGAATTTTAGATTCAAATCAAAGGTATAAGTCTAAAAAGAATCAATAGGTGATAAAGATGCAAAAAACTCCAGGTAAAAATTTAAGTTTAATAATAAGTATTTTGATTATTATGATATTTGCTCTAACTATAGGTGGAGTTTATGTTAATAATTTTATGATTGCTTATTTATGGAATGTTATATTTTTAATAACATTCTTACTAATGATGATTTTTTGTATATATATCCTCTTTAGTAAGGATGTAGATCACTTCTCAATATTTACTGCAATACTAACAGCTTTAGCAGCAGGATTTTTAAGTATTCATGCCCTGGTAGTTGTATCTAGATTTATAATATTTCTACCACAAAATATAAACTTCGGGTATGATATTTTAAATAATAATAGTCAGCTAATATTCTATACTAGCTTGATTGTGACATATTTTATCAATCTTATAAATTATATAAGATTAAATAGAAAAAAAGAATATATTAGTGAAGATGAAATAAGTACAAAGAAAAACCAAGGACAGATAGATAAGGAT
>JAPJPH010000010.1 GCA_030825745.1 Anaerococcus sp. | reverse complement strand
GTAGATTATTTTATCGGCTAGTATCATAATATCCTCCTCGATATTTATATTTCTCACCTAAATTATAGGAGAAATATTAGTTGCCTACCACCAATTTGACCTTGAAATTTGTAAACTGCTGGTAGCATAAGAGTAGCATTTGCTATTTTTAGCCATTTTAGTAATTTTATTTTTTAAAAAAAACCTAGCCAATAATTTCGGCTAGGTTAAGGTTTAACCGTCTAATCCATCTGCTTGTCTTTGCATATTTTCTATTACAACATCATGGATATCACCTAGGGAGGCAGCATATTCTAAAATCTCCCATGGTTTGTTAGAGTGAAAGTGGATCTTGATTAGGTCTTCATCGCCTACTGCTAAGAGACTATCTCCCTCTAGGTTTTCTGTTATATAATCAAATATTGCATCCTCATCTAGGTTATTTCCGCTTATTAGCATTTGACAGTCAAATTTAAATTCTATTATTTCGCTCATGTTAACTCCTTGGTTTGTTTAGGTTATTTTTTAATGTTTCTTCTAGATTTTTTATTTCTTCTTTGGCAGCATCTCTAGATTTTTTACCCTCTATTTGGATATTTCTAACTTCTTCTATAGTAGATATCAAGGCCTCGTTGGTCTGTTTGATGGTATCTAGGTCTATGATTCCACGCTCTGTGGCCTTGGCTGTTTCTATAGTGTTTTGCTTTAGCGTTTGGGAATTTTTCTTAAGCAGGTCATTGGTTAGGTCAGTGACCTTTTTTTGTGACTGGATGGCCTGGTTAGTGTGGGTCATTCCTAGGGCCAGGACCATTTGATTTTTCCATAGGGGTATGGTGTTTACTATGGTTGTTTGGATTTTCTCAGCCATAATAGAATTTGATGATTGGACCATCCTTATTTGTGGGGCCATTTGTATACATACCATCCTAGTTAAATCTAGGTCGTGGAGTTTTTTCTCAAAACGGTTGGCCTGATTTTTTAAATCATTGACCCTTTGGGCATCTAGGGGAAGGTTAGATTCATTTGCCTTTGTTTCAAGCTTTGGTAGCTCACTTTCATAAACTTTCCTTAGCTTTCTATTTCCAGCTTCTATATACATGGAAAGTTCCTTGTAATAATCCTCGTTTAGTTCATACATCTGATCTAGCATGGATATGTCTTTCATCAGGGTTATCTGATGATTTTCTAGGGCTTTTGATATTTCATTTATATTTTTCTCAGCTGATTGATATCTAACTTTTAGGTTATCTAGGCTTCTAGCTCCTTTTTTGAAAAAGGCAAATGGCCCCTTATCCTCATCAGTATTTTCCATACTTTTTATACCAACTACTACCTTATCTAGCATAGTACCTATTTCACCTAGGTCTTTGTTCCTTACGGTATCTAGAGTTTTTTCTGAAAAGTTTGATATCTTTTTTTGAGCTCCCGAACCATATTGGAGAATTATATTTGAATCATCTAGGTGAATTTTTTCAGAAAAGTCATCTATCATCTTCTCTTCTTCTTCACTGAATTTGACTTGTGGACTTTTAGTATTTTGCTTTAGGTCAAGGTCTTTTTGGACCTTATCTTTTTCGTTATCATCACTACCATCTAGGGTCAATTTTATATCACTCATTTTTATTAAAATCCTCCTTACCATAGCCTTCTTGCTCTAACAATAGTTTTATAGTATCTATATCAGTTTTTAGATCCATGGCCTTATCCTTATATAGGTCTGCTTTCATTTTACCAAAGGCATCAGATATTGTCTTTATAGAGTCATCTATTTCTTCCATAGAAGTTATTATGCTCTTTTGGTTGGTATCTAATCTTTCAAATTCCTCATAGCTTGCTACTAGTTTTAGGGTTGTAGGCAAGTAATAATCAGAAAATTTATCTAGGGCGTAGGCCTTATCTGGGTATTTGCTTATTATAGATAGGATATCTTCTATATTTTTTATTAGGCTAGTAAGCCTATCTTTAAAGGCCTGGTTTTTGATATTAGCCTTACTTTCTCTGATTTTTTTTAAATAATCATTTGTTTGGCTAATAATCTGTGTGGCTCTTTCATTGCTGATATTTTCTGCAGTCAATTTTTCATCTTCTTCTAAGGAAGGATTGATTTTACTGTAAGAATCTAGCTCAAGTTGCTTTTTTTTATATAGTCTAAAGGTTGGTATGTCTAGGATAAAGATAGAGTCATCTTCTACAATCCTTGCTTGTTTGAAGTAATTTTTCTTCATCATATATAGCAAGTCTTTTACAGTTTTCTCCTCGCTTTGGCTAACTCCACTGGCTAGGTCCCTAATTGATATTACTGTATTTGTCCCAAGTTCTCTTAAATATCTAACATAGTTTAGGGATAATCTTTTATACTCCATTGCCATTTTAAATGAAAATGCACTTAAAGAGCCTCCTATTAGTAGGGATAGTATACAATAGATAAGACTCTCGAAAGCTGTAAGATTATATTCAGTCATAAAGACTAAAACTAACGTAAGGCTTATTAAGGCAAGTATTATGCCACAAATATTTAATAGGGGATACTTATTTTTTTCAGGAGGAGTCTGCTCACAAACCTTGGGATTTTTGCTTTGGGGTAAGCTAGAAAGATCTAATGACTTAGTCAATGATTTTAGAGACTTGTTTATAGAGTATTTGATTTTTTGCCCTATTTGTTTGAAGGGGATATCACTTATAGAAAAATATTTATCATCAAAAGAATCTCTTTGTGATCTTTCTTCTCTTCTGTTTTTTCTGTATTTATCTGACATATTTCACTTCCTTCTTGATATTGTCAATGATATTATACTTAATTTTTAAAATAATAAAACTAAGTCCTTTAAATAATTAATATCTAATTTATTCGTTTAGGTCTATAACCTCATCAAAGAAGTCCCTCTCATTTTTAATTTGATCCTTGTTGGCAAAAACACAGATGTTGTCAAATTTCATTGATTTTTCAAAGATATCAGCAAATGATTTTATATCTTCTATACTAGCATTTTTTATATCATCTAAAATCTTGCTATCATCTATTTCCTCATCCTTAAGGTAGGATACAAAATCACTATCTCCTTTTTGGGCAGATGTTTTTGGTTTTAGAAATTTTCCCATGCTAGATATTTGTTGGTTTTGGAAATCTCTCTGATCTATTTCTAGGTTTTTTAGAATATCTCCTATAGTATCATAGTTGTCTAGAGTTTTCTTAATGTTTGGATCCCTATAGGAAAAGGCTCCTATTAGGGCATTTCTATCTACAACTAGTCCTGCTCCGTATGCTCCACCCTTGGCTCGGATTAGTTCATATAGGTGTGGGTTTGACAGGATAGAACTAGCTAGGGTTAGCTTGCCATTATAGGTTTGGTCAAATTCTTTTAGGTCATAGGATTTGGCCACATAATTTACTGTAGCATTTGTCGCTATGGCTTCTTTTTTAGGAGTTTTTTCAAAGTGTATATCTACATCTTTTTCTCTTTGGCTTAACTTTGAAAATTTATTATCTATTAGATCTTTTATTAGGTAAAAGTCATCCTGGCTAGATGTTATATTTATAGCTAGGTCCTTACTTAAGATTTGTTTGTAGATTGCTTCTATTTTTTCTTTAAAGCTATCAAAGTCACACTCTATTTCTTCTATTAGATTACTTACAAGGAGGTAGTAGTCTATGCCGCTGATATTTTCCTTTATATAGGAAAATTTATCTATATGGGAGTTTGCTCTATTTAGGGATATCATATGAGCAGAATCATACATGGATGATTCAAAGCTTGCTTTTTTCATTTTTAACAGCTCTAGTATCCTATCTTTATTATCAAACAAGGAGTTATTTATAAAGTCATAGACTAAATCAACAGCCTTTGTGGCCTTAGAGTTTATTGTTTTAAAGGATAGTTTAAAGCTTCTTTTTATATATTCATTATTTATTTTTATTAGGCTTACATTTGAGTTTAGTCCACCTAGGTATTGCCAGATTATGTCATCAGCCTCTTGGTAGGTCATAGTAGGGGTATCTACTGAAGCGATTAACTCTGATATTATCTGTACATATGCTAGGTTATTTAAATTTATATGTCCTAGGTCAAAATACATTGATGTATAGATCATTCCACTAGTTTCTAGGTCGTGGTATATATATTCGAACTTATCCTTTATTACTTTTCTTGGGATATCTTCTATTTTAGTATATACATCTTCTATATTTAATTTTGGTATTGTATCTTTTTCTTCTTGAGTATTTTTCTTATTTTGGTAGATAGATAATTTATCTAGGTCATTTTTTATGGCAGATAATTCATCTTCTGTGATTTTTTCATTTATTATAGCTATTCTTTTTGCTAGGGCTTCTGATTTTTTGCTATTAAAGTCCTTATCTGGCCTTGCTATATGAACCAATTTACTTTTATTATCTATGAAGTATTTTCTTATGAAATCTTCATAGTATCCTGTCCCTATCAACTCTCTAAGCTCATCTAGGTAGGTGGTTAGTTTAAATACATCAAAGAGGTCTTGGTCTAGACTTGCCATTAGAAAATATGTTAGGCCCTTATTAACAGAGTTTAGGGACTCTCTTTGGGCAAAGTCAAAGATTGAAAATGATGATTTAAGACTTTCTATAGATAGGTTAGTAGAAGCTTCTTTTAGGCCTTGATCTATTATTTTTACAAAGGCATCTTTTTTACTTGAATCAACATTTTGGGCTTGGATCATTATAGACGACCTATTTCCATAGCCTACTCTAGCATAGAAATAATCAGGGTTAAATTCTTTTACTATATCATTTCTTATCTTAGATGAGTCCATGTTAAATAGCATGTTTACTAGGATTGATTGGGTTAGGCTTTCTTTCATATCTAGTGAACTATTAGTTAACATAGCATAACTTAGGTAATCTTTTTTATTACTATTTTCACTAACTGGATATCCTGTATAGATTGCCTTGTCATAGTGATTTTCGACAACCTCAATTTTTTCGTTGATATCCTTATACTCATACTTACTTAGATATTCTTCATCCAAATGTTCTAGGTAAAAGTCAATATCAAGCTTGCCATAAAAATATATGCTAGCATTTGAAGGGTGGTAGTGGGGTTTGTAAAATTCAATGAATTTATCATAGGTTAGGTCTATTATATGCTCAGGATTACCCCCGGATTCATGTTCGTAGGGAGAGTTTTTATAAAGGTAGCTATTTATATCATTATATATAATAGTGTCAGGATCTGTTAGGGCTCCTTTCATCTCATTATAAACTACCCCTGATATTGAACATATCTTGCCATCTTCATCTAGGTCATAGTGCCAGCCTTCCTGGTCTAGGATTTCTTTTTTTTCTAAGACTAGGGGGTTAAATACAGCATCTAGGTAGACATCTGTTAGGTTAAAAAAGTCCTTATCATTTTCGCTAGATACTGGAAATACAGTCTTATCAGGATAGGTCATAGCATTTAGGAAGGTTTGTAGGCTCGATGAAGCCATATCCATAAAAGGATCCTTGCTCCTATATTTTTTTGACCCGTTTAAAACAGAATGCTCCATTATATGGGCCATACCCATAGAATCTTTAGGGGCAGTTTTAAATCCGATTGCAAAGGTCTTATTTAAATCATCTGTATCAACATAATATATCTTGGCCTTAGTCTTTTTATGTTCATACAGGTAGGCTTTTAATTTTAAATTTTCAAAATTTTCTTTTTTAATGAATGTATAATTCATATCTCCTCCGTTGTTTATATTACTATACTCTATGTTTTATCTAAATAACTTGTAAGGATATTTTATTATGATAAAATAGAAATTAGATAGGTAGCCGGATATTTATTCTAGAAAATATTTATCTATTTAATTGACTAATGCATTTTACTAGAGTACAATGTTAGACTATCATTGGTTATAACCAGAAAGGAGCATATATGGTAGGAATTATATTGGCAAGCCATGGTGGCTTTGCTGAGGGAATCAAACAAAGTGCTCAAATGATTTTTGGAGATCAAGAAAAATTTGAGTCAGTTGTACTGATGCCTTCTATGGGTCCTGATGAATTTAGGGAAAATCTTTCTAAGGCTATTGAAAAAGTAGATGCAGATGAGATTTTATTCCTAGTAGACCTATGGGGGGGAACTCCATTTAACCAAACATCAAATCTTTTTGATGGCCATGAGGATAAATGGGCTATAGTTGCAGGGTTGAACTTACCTATGGTAATAGAAGCCTTATCTGAAAGATTTACTAATGAGTCTTCTCATGATATTGCAAAGGCTATCATAACTTCAGCTAAAGAGGGAATTAGGATAAAACCTGAAGATCTAAATGAAGTAGAGGTTGAAAGTAAGGAAATCTCAGATGATGAGAAAAAGCTAGCGCAAGGATCTATACCAGAGGGAACTGTACTGGGAGATGGAAATATCAAGATAGTCCTAGCAAGGATTGATACAAGACTCCTCCATGGTCAGGTAGCAACATCTTGGACTAAGGCTACAAACCCAGATAGGATTATAGTAGTATCTGATGCGGTAAGTAAGGATCAACTAAGAAAGTCTATGGTAATGGAGGCAGCACCTCCTGGGGTAAAGGCCCACGTTGTACCAGTTTGGAAGATGAAAGAGATAGTAGATGATCCAAGGTTTGGATTAACTAAGGCTATGCTTTTGTTTGAAAAACCACAAGATGTTCTAGAATACCTAGAATTAGGTGGAAAGTTAGATGAAGTAAACCTAGGATCTATGGCTTATTCAGAAGGAAAAATCAACCTAACCAATGCAGTAAGCATGGGTAGAGAAGATGTAGAAACTTTTGATAAAATAAGAGAGATAGGAGTAAATGTAGAAGTTAGAAAAGTTCCTTCAGATAAGAGGGAGAACTTTGATAACATGATGAAAAAAGCAAAGAATGAACTAAAGATGAGTTAATTATTAGGAGAAATTATGAATATATTAAATGTTATTTTAATAGTAATAGTAGCTTTTCTGGCAGGTTGTGAGGGTATCTTGGACCAATTCCAATTCCACCAACCTATAGTTGCATGTACTCTTATAGGTATTGTAACAGGTCATATTAAAGAAGGCGTATTACTAGGAGGATCCCTCCAAATGATTGCCCTAGGTTGGGCAAATATCGGAGCAGCAGTTGCCCCAGATGCAGCCCTAGCTTCAGTGGCATCATCAATAATAATGGTACTAGCCCTAGAGGGTGGTAGTGCCAATGTTACATCTGCTATAAATACTTCCATAACCCTAGCTATTCCACTATCAGTAGCAGGATTATTCCTAACTATGATAGCTAGAACCTTAGCTATACCTATAGTTCACGGGATGGATGCTGCAGCAGAAAATGCTGATTTTAAAAAAATAGAAGTATTAAGCTGGACAGGTGTAGCTATGCAAGGTCTTCGTATAGCAATCCCTGCCCTAATCCTTTGTTTTATCCCACCAGCAACAGTTACCAATGCGCTAAATGCTATGCCTGAATGGCTAACAGGTGGTATGGCTGTAGGTGGTGGAATGGTAGCAGCAGTAGGTTATGCCATGGTAATTAATATGATGAGTACCAAGGAAACATGGCCATTTTTCGCCCTAGGTTTTGTCCTAGCAACTGTATCAGAAATAACCCTAATAGGTCTTGGAGTTATAGGAGTGGTATTAGCCATAGTCTATATAACATTAAAGGATCTTGCTACAAACAATGGTGGATCTAACCAAACAGGAGATCCTCTTGGCGATATTATAAATGATTATTAAGGAGGGAATATGACACAAACAGTACAGACTAATGATGGTAAAAGCATTGAAAGAATAGAGCTTTCACCAAAAATAAGAAGAAAAGTATGTAATAGACACCAATTCCTCCAAGGAACTTGGAATTATGAAAGAATGCAAAATGGTGGATGGGCATTTTCACTAATACCAGCCATAAAAGAACTATATAAGGATAAAAAAGACCAAACTGCAGCCCTAAAAAGACACCTTGAATTTTACAATACCCACCCATATGTATCAGCGCCAGTCCTAGGTGTAACCCTAGCTATGGAAGAAGAAAGAGCAAATGGAACTCCAATTGAAGATGCTGCAATAAATGGTGTTAAGGTAGGTATGATGGGACCTCTAGCAGGTGTAGGTGACCCAGTTTTCTGGTTTACCCTAAGACCTATCCTAGGAGCCCTTGGAGCAAGCCTAGCCCTATCAGGAAATATCCTTGGACCTATCCTATTTTTTGGACTATGGAATATAATTAGATACCTATTCTTGTGGAAAAGCCAAGAATTTGGCTATAAAGCAGGAAATGAAATAACTAAAGACTTATCAGGTGGACTTTTAGGTAAGGTAACCCTTGCTGCATCTATTCTTGGTATGTTTATAGTAGGTGCCCTAGTTCAAAGATGGGTATCAATAAACTTCCCAGTAACCATATCAGAAATTACCCAGCAACCAGGATCATATATAGATTGGGCCAACCTACCTCAAGGAGCAGAGGGAATTAAACAAGCCCTAAGCACCTATGATCAAATAGGAGCGACAGCCCTAGACCAAGTAAAGGTAACAACCCTACAAAATAACCTAGATAGTCTAATCCCAGGCCTAGTACCCCTACTACTAACCCTTGGTATATGTAAACTATTAAAGAAGGATGTATCACCTATAGCAATAATTTTAGCTCTATTTATAATAGGTATAGTAGCTAGATTCTTTAATATAATGTAATGGTTAACTCACAAAACAAAAGTGTAGACCTAACCATACCAGCAACCTTCTTAGGAGGGCTAACCTCAAGAGGTAATATTATGATAGGGGATAAAGCCTTTGAATACTACAATGAAAAAAATGTAAGAGACTTTATCCAGATCCCCTATGGGGAAATAGCTTATGTGAGCGCCTCAGTGATATTTAAAAAGAAAATCACTAGGTTTGCTATCCATACTAAGAAAAACGGATATTTCACCTTCTCTTCAAATGATAACAAAAAGACCCTAAGAGCTTTAAATAAGTATATCCCTGATGATAAACTTAGAAAGTCTTTATCTGTAGGAGATTTGATAAAAAGAAGCTTTAAAAAGAAATAATTTTTCATATGAAAAGGCACCTTGTAGGAGGTGCTTTTTTTGTAGCAAAAATTAAAAAATATTTATATTTATGTAAAAAAATGATAAAAACAATCAGGAATGTGAAAACATTTTCTAAAAACTAGATTAATTTTTCATTTTGCTATATAATAATAGTATTAATAAAAGATGTTGATATTTATCTACCAATGATGATAAATGTTTTCACAAAGGAGTATATATGAAAAGTTATGAAACATCAAAAATTAGAAATCTAGCCTTAGTGGGCCATTCAGGAGCAGGCAAGACCTCTCTTACTGAAGCGCTATTGTATAAAACTGGCGTGATTGATAAAAAAGGGAAAGTTGAAGATGGATCTACAGTATCAGACTATGATCCTCAAGAAAAAAAGAGAAAAATTTCACTACAATCTTCAATAATTCCAATAGAATATAATGATTTTAAGCTTAATTTTATAGATTCTCCTGGATTTTTTGACTTTGAAGGTGAGGTACTCCAAGCCCTAAGAGCTGCTGAGTCTGCACTTTTTGTTATAGATGGAGAAAATGGTATAGAGGTAGCAACTGAAAAATATTGGAAATATACCCAAGAGATTAACCTACCATCAATAATTTATGTAAACAAATTAGATAAAGAAAATGCTAACTTCAACAAAGTAGTTAGTGACCTTCATATACAATTTGGTAAAAAAATAATACCACTAACCCTAACCCTAGGAGAGGGAGAAAACTTTGAGGGGATCATAGATGTCATAGATAAGAAAGCCTATACCTATGAAAATGATGAGAAAAAAGAAGTTGAAATACCAGAAATAAGGGTAGCTGAAGTTGAAGAAGTATATAACCAAGTTATAGAAGCTGTAGCAGAAAGTGATGAAAGCTTGATGGAAAAATTCTTTGAAGGAGAAGAATTCTCAGAAAAAGAATTTAGAAAAGGACTTTCAAAGGCTATCTTAGAGGGTGATGTAATCCCACTTATAGCTGGATCAACAGATAGACAAATAGGCCTAACTGCCCTACTTGAAGTAATAACAAAATATATGCCATCTATGGATGATGAGAGTGCTCATATAGGATTTAGGGTAAAAGAAGGATATGAGTCCTTTGAAGGAGTTGAAGATGCACCATTTTCAGCTGTTGTATTTAAAACTATAGCCGATCCTTTCGTAGGCAAAATATCCATATTTAAAGTTCTTTCAGGAAAAATCCAAAAGGATGATAAAATCCTAGATGTAAACAAAGATCAAGAAGAGAAAATATCCAACCTATTTTATATAAGAGGAAAAGAACAAATCAAAGCAGAAAAAATAGTGGCTGGTGATATAGGAGCATTTAGCAAAATTGATATAATTTCAACAGGAGATAGCCTAGCAACTAAGGCAAATCCTATAGAATATAAGAAAATAAAATATCCAAAACCAGTCCTATTCTATGCTATAAAAGCAGTAAGCAAAAATGATGAGGATAAAATCTCCCAAGCCCTTCACAAACTAAACGAAGAAGATCCAACCTTCAAAGAAGAAAGAAACCAAGAAACCAACCAATCCATCCTATCAGGATTAGGAAATGTCCAACTTGAAGTTATCATGGATAAGCTAAAAGATATTTACTCAGTAAACACAGAGCTTGAAGATTACAAAATTGCCTACAGACAAACTATAAAGAAAAAATCAGATGTCCAAGGTAAACATAAAAAACAATCCGGTGGAGCTGGTCAGTATGGAGATGTATTTATAAGATTTGAACCATGCGAGGAAGACTTTATCTTTGATGAAGAAGTATTTGGTGGGGCAGTTCCTAAAAACTACTTCCCAGCAGTAGAAAAAGGTCTACTAGAGTCCTTAAACGAAGGGCCACTTGGGTCCTATAAGGTAACTGGAGTTAGAGCAACCCTATATGATGGAAGTTACCACCCAGTAGATTCCAACGAACAGGCCTTTAAAACAGCAGCAAAGATTGCCTTTAAAAAAGGTATGGAAGAAGCTGATCCAATCCTTCTAGAACCTGTTATGAAACTAGAAATAAAAGTTCCAGAAGAAAATATGGGCGATGTAATGGGAGATATGAACAAAAGACGTGGTAAAATATTAGGTATGGAGCCACAAAATGATGGCAGCCAAATAATTCTAGCAGAAGTTCCACTTGCAGAGGTCCTAACCTATGCCATTGACCTTAGAAGTCAAACATCAGCACGTGGTAGTTTCTCCATGGATTTTGAAAGATATGAGGAAGTTCCAAAAGAAATAACAGCAAAAGTAATAGAGAAAAGATAAGGTTTAAGTTAACTAGGGGGAGTGCTATGGCGAATTGGGAAATATTAGAAATAGATTCTTATTTAAAAGATTATGAAAATGATATAAACCTAAGAATGGATGAGTATCAAAAACAAAAGGATCGCCTAATAGGAAAGAGTGGCAAAATATCTGAATTTGCCAATGCACATAAATATTATGGCATCCATAAAGTAAAGGGTGGCTGGATATATAGAGAATATGCGCCAAATGCCAATAGTCTCTATTTGATAGGTGACTTTAACAATTGGGATAGGCACTCCCACCCTTTAACTAAAATAAATGATACAGACTGGGAAATATTTGTAAAAGGGATTAGAAGCATTCCTCATAAATCAAGAATAAAAGTACTAGTTGATGCCAATGGTCAAATAAAAGATAGGATACCTATATATGCAACTAGGGTAGAACGTGATAATAACATGGACTATGCGGCCGTTTTAGAAAATCCTAGAAAAGAATTCGAATGGGAAGATAAAAATTTCAAAACAAAAAAAGATGGGCTTTTAATATATGAAGCTCATATAGGTATGGCAAGTGAAGAAGGTAAGGTAGCCAGCTACAAAGAATTTGAAAAAAATATCCTACCTAGAATAAAAAATTTAGGATATAACACAGTTCAACTAATGGCTATAGCAAGTCATCCTTACTATGGGTCATTTGGATACCAAGTAGCAAACTTCTATGCCTCATCCTCCTGGTATGGAGAAAATAATGACCTTAAATCCTTGATAAATACAGCTCACAAAATGGGATTAAACGTAATAATGGATCTAGTCCACTCCCATAGTGTAAAAAATACGGCTGAAGGTATAAATGAATTTGATGGGACTAGTTACCAATTTTTCCATGAAGGAGAAAGGGGAACTCACCCAGACTGGGATTCAAAATTATTTGACTATAAAAAACCAGAAGTGGCACACTTTTTATTATCAAATGTAAAATATTGGCTAGAAGATTACCATTTTGATGGATTTAGATTTGATGGAGTAACCTCCATGATATATAAAGACCATGGCAGGGGATCATCATTTGATAATTACTCAAAATACTTTTCAATGAATACCGACATAGATGCCATAAACTATCTTCAATTAGCTAATGATCTGGTTAGAGAAGTTAAAAAAGATGCTATAACCATAGCAGAGGATATGAGTGGGATGCCAGGGATGTGTATACCTGTTAAAAAAGGTGGTATAGGATTTGACTATAGACTAGCCATGGGTATGCCTGACTATTGGGAAAAAACCCTAGAAAGTCGTGATGAGGATTGGGATTTATCCAAAATGTGGTATGAACTATCAACCCACAGAGAAGAAGAAGCTAGAATATCTTATGTAGAAAGCCATGACCAGGCCTTAGTAGGCAGCAAAACAACTATATTTAGACTAGCTGATGAGCACATGTATTGGGATATGAATAAAGAGTGCAGAAATATTGAAATAGATAGGGCAACAGCCCTTCACAAAATGATTAGGTGGATAACTATATCAATGGGGGCTGACGCCTACCTAAACTTTATGGGTAACGAGTTCGGCCATCCTGAGTGGATAGACTTCCCAAGAGAGGGCAATGATTATTCCTTCCATTATGCTAGACGTCAATGGTCCCTAGCAGATTCAAAAGATTTGAAATATCAGTATTTAAATGCTTTTGATAAGGATATGCTAAAATTATGCAAAGAAAATGACCAACTAGGTGGGGAAATTTACAGACTATGGATAGATAGTGATAGAAAAATCATAGCTTTTAGAAACAAAGATATAATTTATTTATTTAACTTCCATCCACAAAATTCATATGAGTCCTTCCATTTACCAATTCATGACCTTGGAGAATTTAAAGTTATCATGAACACTGATGAAGTAAAATATGGTGGTTATGGTAGGATAAGCAATGATTACGAATACAAAAGTGAAAGGTTAGCTGGAACTGACTATGATGGTATAAAAATATATATACCTTCTAGATCTGCCCTAGCACTAAAAAAGATATGAAAAAAATAATAGCCTTAGGCGATTCATTTACCCAAGGATATATAGTTAACGATCGAAGTTACACCCGCCAATTAATAAAGGCGGGTTTTTCTCTAACTAACCTAGGTAAAAACGGATCTATGACAGATGATATGCTAGCTAGGTATAAATCCTACCTACAATCTAGAAAAACAAAAGAAGATATACTAATAGTATTTGGGGCAAGCAATGACTTTATAGAAGGCAGGTCTATAGAATTTGTAAGAAAAAATATAGAAAGTATACTAACTATAAGCGATGCAGAAGTGAAAATTTTAATAAGTCCACCTTATATAGAAGAGGATGCATCCTACTGTATCTATAAAAGAATAAACGAAAAGATAGAAAGCTATGAAAAAATCATTCACAAAGCCTATAGTGGGGATATTTTAATAATAGATGCAAAAAAAATTAGTGGAGATTATATAGATGGGGTCCATATGAACCAAATATTTCATGAAAATTTGGCTAGTGAAATTATAAGGAAAATAAAAACATAATATGGTAAATGAAATAAACTCAAATGAGTTAGTAAAATATTTTTTAGATAATAAAATATTAGTAAGTCTAGTAAAAATACTACTAGTTATTATAGCAATAAAATTAATACTAAGTATAAGTCAAAGAATACTAAAAAAAATATTTAATAGCAAAAGATACAACGAAATAAAAAATATAAGCAAGATAGAAACAGTATCCAAGGCGATATATTCTATAATAAGAATTTTTGTAATCTTTATAGGTATAACAATAATTCTTGGAGTTTTTGGAATAAACACCAAAACCCTAATAGCCACTGCAGGCATAGGTGGTATAGCCATTGCCCTAGGAGCCCAAAGCCTAATCCAAGATTTCATAGTAGGCGCACTAATCATAATAGATGATAAAATGAGAGTTGGAGAATGGGTTAAAGTTGCTGGAATAGAAGGGACAGTTGAATGGCTTGATTTTAGAATAACCAAAATAAGAGATTTCAACGGATCAATCCATATAATCCCTAATTCGCAAATAAGCACAGTAGAAAACTTTAATAGGGGTTACCAACTTGCAGATGCAAGCTTTAAACTACCAAATGAAGTTAGTCTAAAAGAGGCCAAAGAAATTGTAGAGGTAGTATCTGAAAAATTATTAAAATCAGATAAACTTAAAAATTCATTTAAAGAAAAATTTACATTTTTTGAAATAAAAGATTTTACAGACTTTACCTACATGGTTAGGATGATAGCAAAAGTAAAAGAAGGTGACCAATGGATGGCCTCTAGATATGCCAGAGAACTAGTAAAAGAAGAATTGGAAAATAGAAATATAAAGATAAGGTTAGTGGAGAATTCCAATGGTAAAGAAATATAAAATAAATGATACAGTCACATTGAAAAAAGGGCACCCATGTGGTGAAAACAAATGGAGCATAGAAAGAGTTGGGGCGGATATGAAACTAAAATGTCAGGGTTGTGGTAAAAATATATGGATGAAAAGACTAGACTTTGATAAGAAAATAAGAAGGATAGAAGATAAAAATGGGAAGATGGTTTCTATAGTAAACTATAATCCAGAAGAAATGGCATAATATAGTAGGAAAAAATTACCAAAAGAATTTGGTAATTTTTTTTTAAAAAAACAAAAAAATATTTGACAAAAAGAAATAAGGGTTGTATACTTATAAATGTCACTGCGAGAGATTATTCCTAAAAGCATTAAAGATTTAAAAAAAAATCAAAAAAAAGCTTGACAAAGAAAAATATTCGTGGTACTATATAATA
>JAPJPH010000153.1 GCA_030825745.1 Anaerococcus sp. | reverse complement strand
ATAGTGGAGATAATAATATCTTGACAGTAGAAGACCCAGTCGAATATAAAATTGAGGGGATCAACCAAATATCGGTAAATGAAAAAATAGACCTAAGCTTTGCAAAAATCCTAAGGTCAATACTTAGGCAAGATCCTGACATAATAATGATAGGGGAAATTAGAGATAGTGAAACTGCAAAAATTGCCATAAGAGCAGCCATAACAGGCCATTTAGTCCTAACAACCCTACATACAAAAGATGCCCTATCATCAGTAATAAGGTTAAAAGATTTGGGAGTAGATGATTATCTAATAGCCCAAGCAACCAACCTTTTAGCTAGCCAAAGATTAGTTAGAAAGTTATGTGAGTGCAAAAAAGAAGATAGGCTAACAGATACAGAATTTAAGCTTTTAAGTAAATTTGAAAAAATAGATAGAAATATGAGAATCTATAGACCTTGTGGATGTGAAAAATGTAATGAGGGTTATAGGGGCAGGAGAGTTATAGAAGAAGTATTTGAAGTAGACTCTACAATGAAAGATCTGTTTAAAGATATAAATAAGAATAACCAAAAAATTAAAGAAAAACTAGAAAAAGATAACTTCATACCAATGACAAACCTGGCCATAGACCTAATAAAAAAAGGAGAAACCTCAGTAAGCGAAATCCTATCTGTCCTAGATATGTAAAAATAATCTATGAGAAGTTAAAATAATAAGTTAGCTAAAAACAATAATATTAAAAAAACGAACGCAAGGAAAATCTGAACTGACCTTCTTAAGTTGGTTAGTCCAACTTTATGGGGTCACCTTACTTTAGTTTCCTCGTCTTTTTTCTATGTTAGGACTTTTGCAACAGCCCCTTTTTATGGGGTAATATAGTATTATAATTATATTTTAAAGGAGGATATATGAAAAAAAATCCAGAATTTAAGCTTACTTTAGTAACTGTTGCTTATATTCTTATAAGTCTGATAGCATCCTTAACAGGTATGATAATTATTTTTTACATAGCCGTAATGATACCTGCTATTTATTTTTTATTTAAATTCAAAAGTGACATAAGGCAAAGGGATATCTTTATATCAATTATTCTGGCAAACTTGGCTGGTCTTTATGGGATGGTTATTTCTAATTATGTAATGGGACCTCTTGTAATTGCAATGGTTATGAGTTCGTATATGGGTGTTGTTCCAATTTTTAGAAAGTATCTATCTACCGATAAGGTATTAGGAGATAATCCTAAAAAATCAATTGGAATTGGGATAATATTAGGACTTGGATTAGGAGCTTTTAATATTCTGATGTCTGGGGCAAGTATCAACCCCAAATTTACTTTTGATGCCCTATTTATGGCTATTCAAGCGGGAATTTGGGAAGAAGTTGCCATGAGATTTTTATTTTATGGAATTGCAGTTTACATTTTAAAAAGAGAAGGGAAAAGTAGGCTAGTAAATATTTTAATTTACATATTGATGGTTGTCCCACACCTCTTAGCCCATGGGATTATGGGTATTGGATCTTTAATAGTTTTATTTTTGCTATTTGGAATGCCAATGGCTATTTTGCAAAGAAAAATCGACATTACAAGTGCTATAATTATGCATAGTACAGTCGATTTGATAAGATTTGTTTGTCTAGGAATATAATTAATACATAGAAAAAGGGGCTGTTGCAAATTGATAGATATAGGAACGATTTATCTATTTTGCAACATCCCCTTTTATTTTGTAAATAATGATGGAAAATATATACTATTGATTTAAAAGCAAAAATCTATAGGCACATTTCAAATATTTTTTTAACATCTTCTGGGTATAGATCAACAAAACCATTTATTACACCCTTTTCTCCGCAGGCTTTTTTGCTCATTTGATCAAATTTGGAATCATCTATATCTAGGTCAGTTAGGGTGCTATCTAGTCCTAAGGTTTCAAAGAAAAATTCGCTTAGTTTTTCTATAGCTTCATTAGCTATAGTCATTTTTTCTTTATTTTCATCTAAATTTAGGACATTAACTCCAAAGTCATAGAATTTATCTACATTTTCTTGATTTAGCACATATTTCATCCACCTAGGTGTAAGGATAGCAAGGCCTAGGCCGTGGGTTATGTTATAAAAGGCTGATAGTTCGTGTTCCATTGGGTGGTTAGACCAAGATTTTTTAGAAGATGCTGATAAAAATCCATTGATAGCCCAAGATGATGCCCACATTAAATTAGCTCTAGCCTCGTAGTTATCAGGATCTTCTAAGGCTATTGGAGCAAATTCTATTACTGTTTTCATCAAGGCTTCCATCATCCTATCTAACATGTAAAAGCTATCTTTTTGATTAAAGTATGTTTCAAATAAATGAGATAGGATGTCTACACTTCCGCAGGCTGTTTGGTATTTGCTAACTGTATAGGTTAGCTCTGGATTTAAGAATGATACTTTTGGCCTACATTCCTTTGATCCAGAGGATAATTTTTCATTGGTTTCAGGATTTGTTATAACTCCACCATTATCCATTTCTGATCCTGTTGCAGCCATTGTTAAGATAGTTAGTAGAGGTAGGGCCTTATCCATAGGTTTTCTCTCAGATATAAATTCCCAAGGATCAAAGTCAACCATGGCACCTGCCGCCATGAATTTAGATGCATCTATGGTTGATCCACCTCCAACAGCAAGGATGGCTCCGATATCATTTTCCTTTATTATCCTAACACCTTCTCTTACTGAATCTATTCTAGGGTTTGGCATGATGCCAGAAAGTTCGTAAACTTCTATATCTTTATCTTTTAGTTGTTTTATAACCTTATCATAGATTCCATTTTTCTTTATAGAACCTCCTCCATAGGTTAGAAGAACTTTTTTAGAGTAGTTTATAACCTCTTCTCCTATATGCTCTAGGGCATCTTTGCCAAAATGTACTTTAGTTGGAATGTGGTAAGTAAAATCGTTCATATATTCTCCTTTTCTTTTTCTTATATATTCC
>JAPJPH010000152.1 GCA_030825745.1 Anaerococcus sp. | reverse complement strand
GATATACTCTCTCTTTATAACAGAAGATGACAAAAACTTAATCACTGCAAGCAATGATTCAACTATAAAAATAGCTAGCAGCATATCTAACCTATCAGAAAATTTATTAGCAGGTAATATAAAAGCTGTTTCAGAAGATAAAAGCAAACTATATACCATAGATAAGGACTATAAGTCCTATATATATGATTTTTCAAATAATAGCTATGAATATATAGGCACACTCTCAGAAAAACTAGCTCTATACACAAATAGGTATGCAATATCTAATGATGGTACTTACTTTGCCATATCAATCCCTAGTGAGAGGATAGTTAGAGTATTTGACAAAACAGGTAAAAGGCTATTTGATAGCAAAAAACACCAACTAAAATCAAATAGCAATATCCAAACAGATATCATTAATGATGTAAAAATAAATAATAAAACAAAAACCCTCTACACCCTAGGAGAGGATGGCGTGGTTTACTTGACAGACTTAACTAATGGAAATTTATTAAAAGAAATTGGTGATAGGTCAAATGTTTCTAAAAATATGCTAATAAGTGAAGATGGATCCATCCTTGCTATAAATTACTCTAATGAAACCTGCCAAGTATATGATGTAAAAAAATCAAAGAAAATAAAAGATTTTAAGGGAGAAGTCCTATACCTAAGCGGAAGAGAAGCAAACATAGACCTAGTTAGAGGTTCGTATGGCAGAAGGCTATTTAAATATGAAAATGATAAAATAACCACCTTTGAATCAAACGATGAAAGAATACAAATATCAGGGTTTAACCATACAGGAGATCCAGAAACTAACCTAGATGGGTCCTATTTATTAAATGGGATCAAGGGAAAACTTGTAATAACAGACCTAAAAACTGGACTTAGGGTAAAAAGCCTGCAAACAAACCCAGAGCAAGCCTATAATGTCCCAGATGGGGTTATGAGTTTTGATAATAGCAAGATAATCTATAATTATGATGATAACAACATAAGTATAGTAGATAACCTAAGTAGTAAAGAACTAAAAGATGAGGCAAAAAAAATTATAGGTGACAGAAAGCTTAGCAAGCAAGAAAAAGTAGACCTAGGTATGGTAGATAGGAGAGAAGATGAAAAATAAGAAAATCAAATATTATTTTAGAAAAATAAGGATGCCCCTAATCCTCATAGCCCTAGTCCTATCCTTGATAGGCTCTATTGAAATATACCATGGTCAAGTTGGCAATATCTTTAAAGAAATTAGTGTTATAGCCATATCAGTTATAAAACTTTTTTCATTTTTCCCAACAGCTGGCCTATTAGATCAAAAACCCCTTAGTTATGAGATAGCAATTTGGCTAGCACCAATATCTTTGGCAGTAGGAATATTTTCGGTTTTTACCCCTATATATAAATATTTTAGACAGTTTTTTATCCATTTAAATAAAGAGCATATAATTTTGATGGGGGATATAGAAGATAGCCTAATATTTGCAAGAAATCAAGCAAATTCAAAGGCTGATACCAAAATAATATACTTAGCTGATTTTACAGATGATATAAATGAAGATTTACTTACCAACCTAGATATAAAAATAGTTAGAATAGACCTCATAAACCCTAGCCAGGTAACCAATCAGATGATAATGAAAGATGAAAAAATAAATACCTATACCAAAATAATTAATTTTGACTCTGACCTAATTGGTTTTGGAAGGGCCATGGCCTATGAAAAATTGATAAAAGATTTTAATACTCCGGTTACATTTTTTCAAAGGATAGAAAGTATAAGGTTAAAAGAGATAATGGGATCATTCTTAGAATCTAACCAGCTAATGGATATCCACTATTTTGATACCAATACCCTCTTAGTTAACCACCTTATAGAAAATAAAAAATTTGCATATAACATACCCAAGGCTTTTGAGAGTGACTTTAAAAATAAAGATTTAACATCTATAGAAAAAATAGGTGAAAGTTTAACTAGAGTTAGTGTATTAATCCTAGGCTTTAATGATATAGCAGAAAGTTTACTGATGCAAATATCTAATACTGGGGTCATAAACCCGGATGAAAATATTAGGCTAGTTATTATAGATAAAAATGCTAGAGAAAAATTTAATGATTATAAGGCAAATATAAGAGAGTTTGACAAGGTATTTTCATATAAGATAATAGATCTTGCTATAGATTCTAAAAAAGCTTTAGAAGAGATTAAGCAAGAAAATAATCTAGAAAATTTCACCTCTATATTTATCTGTGACAAAGACCTATCTACTAATATAAGAGCAGTAGATAATATCTTAGATATAGTAGAAGATATTCCAATAGCTATATTTGATACTGATAAAAATAGGATGAAAATATTTTTAAAAGCCATAGAAAATAGGTCAAGTAAAGTAGCTTACTTTGGAGATAAGTCTGAGGTTTTAACCAAGGAGAATATAATAGATGAAAGATCCCTAGAAAAGGCTAAAAACTTTAACGACTACTATGATAAGGTTACATCTAAAATGCTATCTTATCCTAATAGTAAGCTTAGCAAAGAAGAAAAATGGATGAAGCTTACGACCATAAAAAAAGAATCATCTATTAACCAAACCATGCATGCTAGGGTAAAAAGAGCTATTTTGGAAAAATTTGTAGAATCTTTAAAAGATTATGAAACTACAAATGAACTATTGATAGCTTGGGAAAATCTACTTGATAATAAAACTATAACAGAGCAGGTAGATATAATAGAGAAAAATCCCCTATTAAATTATATGAGTGCCCTAGAGCATAAAAGATGGAATAACTTTTATTATATGAGAGATTTTATCTACTCTGATATAAAAAATGAGAGCAAAAAGACCCACGATTGTCTAATAGAGCCATGGGATGAGTTTTTAAAATCTAAACAAAGAGATAAGGCCATATATGATTTTCTATCAAGCCTATCTTTAGAAGAAAAAATAGAAGAAAACAATTAAAATATACTACAATCTTCCCAGAGAGTAGATAAAGCTCAAAAACGCTTATCCAGCTACAGAAATTTAGAAATTCTAAATCTTATGA
>JAPJPH010000151.1 GCA_030825745.1 Anaerococcus sp. | reverse complement strand
GAGAATTATGACAGATATATCAAAGAACTTGATAACTTAGATAAGTATATTGCAGAAAGACTCAATGAATTACCAGATGGGGACAAATATTTAGTCACTCCTCATGATGCTTTCAATTACTTTTCAAGAAGATATAATATATCAGTTATTGCCCCTCAAGGAATAACAACTGAATCAGAAGTTTCAAACAAGGACTTGGAAGATACTGCACAATTTATAGCTGATAAAAAAATAAAAGCAATTTTTGCTGAATCTACTACCAATCCAGAAAGAATGGAAAAACTAGCAGATATTGTCAAATCAAAAGGATTTGAAACAAAGGTTGTACAAGGAGATGGTAAAGAATTATTCTCTGACTCATTAGCTGAAAAAGGACAAAATGGAGATAATTTTATTGATATGTATAAGCACAATGTAGATTTGATTGTTGATAATCTAAAGTAGGAAATTATGAGAAATGCGATAGAAGTTAAAGATTTAAGTGTATCTTACGGAAAAAACAAAGTATTAGATAATGTTTTCTTAGATATTCCCCTACAATCTAGGACTGCAATAATCGGAGCTAATGGTGCTGGGAAATCCACTTTTATAAAATCAATATTAGGCTTAATCAAAAAAGAAAAAGGTGATGTCAAGATTTTAGGAAATGACATAAAAAGCACAAAGCAAAATGTAGCCTATGTTCCACAAAAAGATTCAGTAAATTGGGACTTTCCAATAAGTGTTTATGATGTAGTTATGATGGGGAGATATCCCCACATGAAATCATTCGCAAAAGCTGATAAAAAAGATCATGATTGTGTAGATGATGCTTTGAATGAAATGGGAATCTTAGACTTAAAAAATAGACAAATTTCAAATCTATCAGGTGGTCAAAAACAAAGGGTGTTTTTGGCCAGAGCCTTAGCTCAAGATGCTGCTATTTATATCCTTGATGAACCCCTCACGGGAGTAGATGTAAAAACTGAAGATATTATAGCTGATGAATTTAAAAAAATGCAAGAGATGGGAAAGACTGTCCTTGCAGTCCACCATAATATATATACACTAGAAAAGTACTTTGATAATTTGGTGGTTTTAAACAAAGATATAAAATATTCTGGCAGCCTTTACATTGATAATATAAAAGATGAAATTGATAAGGGATTTAGGAGTTAGATATGATTGATTTATTTAAGCTATACTCCTTTCAAATAGTTGTCGTGGGAATCACACTTCTAGCTTTAGCATCATCTCTTATCGGAACTATTAATATTTACAAGAATCAATCACTAATAGGGGATGCCCTAGGTCATTCTACTTTACCAGGTATCATAATAGCCTTTATGCTAACTTCCAAAAAAGATCCTACTACTCTCCTTTTTGGATCTGTAATAAGTGCAGCAATAAGTTATTTTTTGATAGATTACTCAAATAAAAATTCGAAAGTAGGTGCGGATGCTAATATGGCGATTTACTTATCTGGTTTCTTTGGATTGGGTTTGCTTTTAAAATCCTATATCCAAGCTAACCCTTCCTTTGCCAATGCAAGTAAGGCGGGACTGGATAAATATATTTTTGGTCAGGCTGCATATCTAAGAGAGGCTGATATTTTTTTGATATTGATAGCCTTTCTATTATGCCTCGGAATAATGATAATTTTCTATAGGGACATAAAGTGTTATTTGTTTGATAGACAATTTGCAAATCAAATCGGGATTAATACGAAATTCCTAGATTATCTACTATTGTTTTTGACTATCTTAGTAATTGGAGTTGGAATTAAAGCTGTAGGAGTAATTCTAATTAGTTCACTATTAATTATTCCTATAGTTACAGCAAAAAAAATCGGTAATAGCTTCTTAAAAGTTATCGGATTGTCAGCATTATTTTCAATAATAACATCCGTTTTGGGTAGCATGGTATCTACCACATACAAGGGTTTTTCTACAGGTCCATCAATAATAATTTTTCAAGGGCTAATTTTTGCTATAGTAACAATAGGTAAAACTTTATTAAAAGGAGCTGATACAAAATGATAATATCTCTATTACTATTAATATTAACATCCATATCTTGCTCTTTATTAGGCGTTTTCCTAGTGCTTAGAAGAGTATCAATGCTCACAGATGCGATTAGCCATACAGTATTACTAGGTATAGTTTTGGCTTTTTTTATAATACCGGACTTATCATCTCCTTTTTTGATATTAGGTGCATCGGCTATGGGATTTCTCACAGTATTTCTGGTTGAATTTCTAGGTTCAAAAGGTGTGAGTAAACATGATGAAGCAATTGGCGTAGTATTTCCAATACTGTTTTCTGTTGCGATTATTTTGATAAATATATTTTTTAGAAATGTTCATTTGGATTCAGATATGGTTTTAGATGGAGAAGTATTATTTGCATCCTTAGTAAAAATAGATATATTAGGATTTAAGTTAACACAGGCGATTTTCTATCAAGTAATTTTACTTATAGTTATATTAATTTTTATAATATCCCAATTTAAAAAGTTACAAATTTCAACTTTTGATTCTGAATTTGCATATTTGATTGGAGTGCCTACTACACTTATATTTTATATGTTGATGGCATTTACATCATTATCTGCAGTGACATCCTTTACTAGTGTTGGGGCTATACTTGTCATCTCCTTTTTTATAGGACCAAGCTCAACTGCTCTTTTATTTAGTAAAACATTAAAGCAAACTCTAATATTCAGCAGCCTTATTGGAAGCATAAACTCAGCAATAGGATTTTATTTAGCATTAAGTTTAAATGTATCTATAGCAGGTACTGTAGCTGCTGTAAATATGTTAGTCTATCTAGTCCTACTAAGCATAAAGAAGTATACTATTGTTAACAAACTTAACAAGAAAGTTAATGCTAGTAAGGACATGGTAGTAAATGAGAACTTTAAATCGACAAAAAGACGAATATCTAATAACAATATTTAAATTAATGGGAGAATCTGAGAAGGTTACTAATAAATCGATTAGCACACATTTAGACCTGGCTCCTTCTTCTGTAACTGAAATGCTAAAAAAATTGAAAAAAGAAGGCCTGGTAAGCGATGACAAAGATAATA